>DATNGX010000135.1:0-4930 GCA_035605755.1 Candidatus Krumholzibacteriia bacterium | reverse complement strand
CCAGACCCACGGCTGGCTCACCGATCCCGCCACGGCGCTGCCCGCCATCATGGCCATGGATATCTGGGCGGCCGTCGGCTATTACGCGCTGGTTCTGTACGCCGCGTTCACTTCCATTCCGGAGTCGCTGTGTGAGGCGGCCACGCTCGAGGGAGCAGGGCACTGGGCCACGTTTCGTCACGTGACGCTTCCCATGCTCAAGCCCGCGCTCGGCTTCGTGCTCGTGATCAATACCATTCGTTCCTTCCAGGTGTTCGTCGAAGTGCTCGTGATGACGCAGGGAGGGCCGCTCGGGTCCACCAACACCCTGGTGATGATGCTCTACGACACGGCGTTCCGCCGCCTCGACTACGGCTACTCGAGTGTGATTGCGTACGCGGTGTTCATTCTGTCCGGTGTGTTCTCCGTGTTCGCGCTGCGACGCATGCGTTCGCAGACGCCGGTGCAGCAGCGGGGGGTGCCGGCATGATGCGGTACCTGCGCTGGATCGTGCTCCTGGTCGCCATTGTGCTCATGGCCTATCCGCTGGGCTGGATGATCGCGGTGTCGCTGCGGACGTCCGAGGGCCTCAATCTTCGCTACTACGCCGACGTGTGGAATTCGGGGCCGTTCGACCGCTACTTCATCAACAGTCTCGCGGTGGCGGCGGTGGTGGTGCTGGGCAACATCGTTTTCTGCACCATGGCGGGATACGCGTTCGCGCGCTACCGCATCCGCGGCGGCAAGCTGCTCTTCTTCCTGGTGCTGTCGACGATCATGCTTCCCAAGCAGGTCATCCTGGTGCCGTTGTACATCGAAATGCAACGGCTGGGCCTGATCGACAGTTACTGGGCGCTGACGCTTCCGTTTCTTGTCGACCCGTTCAACATCTTCCTGATCCGGCAGTACCTGCTGGGAATTCCGACCGATTGCGAGGAAGCCGCGCGCATCGATGGCGCCGGTGAGTTATTCATTCTGTTTCGCGTCGTGTTTCCGATGCTGACGCCGGTGCTGGCGGTGGTGGCGATTCACACCACGCTCACCAACTGGAACTCGTTCCTGTTTCCATTCATCCTCACCAACAGCACATCGATGCGCACGCTGCCGGTGGGGCTGGCACTCCTGGCGCAGGGCGCTTACAGCATCGACTGGGGCCACCTGATGGCGGGCGCCGTGCTCTCGGCGCTGCCGGTCGTGGTTGCATTCTTGATTTTCCAGCGCCGCATCATCGGCGGGCTGACGACGGGGATGACGCGATGAGTGAAAGCATGGGGACGCTGGTGTGGCCGGCACTCGCCAATCGCAGCGACGTGCTCGCGGTGGGCCTGATCTCGGGGACATCGATGGATGGCGTGGACGCCGCGGTGGTGGCGATGGATCTCGACACCGTACACCCGAAGATCGAGCTGCGCGGATTTGTATCGAATCCGTATCCGCAGGAGCTGCGCGACGCGCTGGCCGATGCCGCCTCCGGCGCGCAGATGACCGCGGAAGAGCTTGCCATGCTTCATTCGAGTGTGGCGATTGCGTTTGCCAACGCGTATTTCGCGGCGTGTCGCAGCGCCCACGTCGACACGCACAAGGTGGATTTCATCGGCGCGCACGGGCAGACGGTGGCGCACGTGCCGCCCGGAAGCGGGGCACCCGTGGCGGGCACGCTGCAGCTGGGGCCGCCGTCGATGATTGCCGCGCTCACCGGCATCACCACGGTGGGCGATTTTCGCTCGGGTGATGTGGCGATCGGCGGCCAGGGCGCTCCGCTGGTTCCGTATTGCGAATACATGCTGCGCCGCGGCGAACGCACCGGTCGCGTGATCCTCAATATCGGCGGTATTGGCAATCTCACCTATCTGGCACCCGGCGGTTCCATTGAAGACGTGATTGCGTTCGACACCGGTCCGGGCAACATGGTGAGCGATGCGCTCTTCCGCGTGCTGTTTCCGGGCGACGGTGAATATGACGAGGACGGCGTGCGCGCTTTGGCCGGAACGCCGTCGGAAGAAATGGTGGACGAGCTGATGCGCCATCCCTTCTTTCCCGCCGCACCGCCCAAATCGGCGGGGCACCGTGAATTCGGTCCTGCGTTCGCGTGGACGCTGCAGCGCAACGCCGAGTCGAAAGGACTCTCACGCGAGGACACGATTGCAACCGCGGTGCGCCTCACGGTGGTGTCGATCGCGGATGCAGTCCGGCGTTTCCTGCCCGCATCCGGTGTCGAAGAGATGTTTGTCACCGGCGGCGGCGCGCGCAATCGCGCCATCATGCTCGGGCTCGAGCACGAGCTGGATGGCATCGCCATCGCATCGGTTGATGCGCTCGGCATTCCAGCCGAAGCCAAGGAAGCGGTCGACTTCGCATTTCTGGCGCGCGAAACACTGCTCGGGCGCCCCAACGTGATTCGTGCGGTCACGGGTGCGTCGCGCGCACTCGTCCTGGGCTCCATTGCAAGGGGATAACATGCGCCGGCCGTTTGTCATGATCGCCATGTTTCTTGTGATCGCCGGGTGTGCCGGCGGCAGTCCCGCTCCGTCCACCGCAGCCGGCGGTCCGAGCGCGCGATCGAGCGGGAGCGAGCCGATCATTCGTGTGCTGGTACTTTCGAGCAGTGGCTCGGCAACCGTCGCGAGTACCGGCGCGGTGAAGATCACCGGCGGCGGCAAGAACCTGTTGTCGAGCGATCGCGGCGGCACGGTGTCAATTCAGCGCACGTCGCGCGGGATGCGCGCCACCTCGGGCGGAGGCAGTGCGGAAGCGGCGGGGGAGGTTGTGATCGACGCCGGCGCCGCTCCACTCTCGGTGGGCGGTGTATGGTACTCTGGCCGGGTGATGGCGAGGCCGTCCCAGAACAGCGGCATCGACCTCATCAATCTGGTACCACTCGAAACGTACCTCGAGGGCGTGGTGCCGCATGAGATCGGCGAGCCGGGCCCGGACGCCTTCGCCGCGGTGGAAGCGCAGACGGTGGCGGCCCGCACGTACGCGCTTTCGCGCATGGACATCAATCGCAACCAGCCGTTCGACGTCGAGGCCGGTGTGATGGACCAGGTCTACCGCGGGAACGAAAAGAAGAGCCGGCTCGCATCATCGGCGATTCACGACACCCGCGCACTCGTGTTGTCGTATCGCGGCGGCCTGTGTGAAGCCTATTACAGTGCGACATGTGGCGGGCACACGTCGGATATCCGCACGGTATGGCCGGACCGCCCCGATGCCCCCTTTCTGCACGGATCGCTCGACCGGCCCCAGGGCGGCGCCACCAGCTTCTGCGCCGAGGCGCGCAATTTTCGCTGGTGCTATTCGTTCTCGGGGCACCAGCTCGGCAATACGCTGCGCCAGACGCTGCCGGCGCTCCTCAATATGGCGCCGGGCTCGGTGGGCAGTCTGGTCGACATGAAGATCGTGCACCGGACCCCGTCGGGCCGCGTGTGGCGGCTGGAGATCCGGACGTCGACGGGCACCTACAATATAGACGGTGATAAAATCCGGCGCGCACTCATGCTCGACGTGCAAAAAGGGCGTATTCTTCCCAGCACGATGTTCGATCTGGAGAAGCACATGAGCGGCAACCTGATCGCGAGCGTGGACATCGTGGGCGGCGGCAACGGGCACGGCGTGGGCATGTGCCAGAACGGTGCGATCGGCATGGCGCGCCGGGGCTATGCCTACGATATGATTCTGCAACACTATTACCCGGGAAGCGAATTACGGGCGGGATATTAAATGACTGTCAACAAAGAGAACGACATCCTCACGCCGGAAATCCGGTTCCATCTCATCCGCCGCATGGAGCGCCACAAGGTGATCCCGCTGGCGGGTCCGCGCCTTTTGCCGCACGAGAAAAAGTACCTCGAGTTTCACAACGTCTCGGGTGTGATCCTCTTTTCGCGCAACATCGAGAGCCTCTCGCAGATCACGGAGCTCATCGCCGCGGTCACCGAGGAGCTCGGTGTGGAAGGACCCGCGCCGCTCATCATGGCGGATCACGAAGGCGACTTTGTGGCGGAGCTGCGGCAGATCATCGGCGTCCCGCCGGCCGCGCTCGCCATTGCTGCCACCGGTGATCTCGATCTCGCTGCCGAAGTCGCGTTCGAAACCGGCACCGCCATGCGCAAGCTCGGTGTCAACACGGTGCTGGCTCCCGTGGCGGATTGTTATTTCGACGCCGCCAGTGCCATTACGGGGCTGCGCAGCTTTGGCGCCGATCCCGAGCGCGTGGCCGCCTACGTGGAACAGACCATCGCTGGATTCCGCGCCGCGGGCGTGCTCTCGTGCACCAAACATTTCCCGGGACACGGGTCGACACCGGAAGATTCACACGAGACCCTTCCCGAAGTGCGCAAGTCGGCGGAAGAATTGTCGGCGGCGGACCTCGTGCCGTTCCGTCGCTCCATCGCCGCGGGCACCGACATGATGATGATGTCGCACATCGCGTACCCGATGGGACGCGAAGACCTGGTGCCGGCGAGCTTTGATCCGAAAGTGATACGAGCCATGCTGCGAACCGAGCTGGGCTACGACGGCGTCGTCATCACCGACGCGCTGGAAATGGCCGGTGCACGCTGGTACGCCACCGAGCGCTCCGGCATGGTATCGGGCGGCAACGAGCGCTCGCTCCTCGCGGGTGCGGATCTTCTCCTTCACACCCGGCCCATTCCGGAACAGGTGCAGATGGAGCACGGCGGCGAATCCGTGATGTCGATCAACGTCATGGAGACCATCGTGCGCACGCTGGAGAAAATTGTCGATCGCGGTCGTATCGACGAAAAGCTCGCCGAAGCCGCAGCCGAGAGCGAGCCTTTGCGCAACGTGCTCGCGATTCTGGATGCGTCGTACGCGCGCGTGGAGAAGTTGCGCGAACGTGCGGCGGCGCCCCGGCCCGGCGCGCGCACCGGTGGTGGACGCAGCAAGGTGATTGCGCTGGATTCATATCCCTCCGTGCCGGCCGTGTATC
>DATNGX010000134.1:0-2400 GCA_035605755.1 Candidatus Krumholzibacteriia bacterium | reverse complement strand
ATATCGAATTCACCGCCCACGAATTGGGCACGGAAAAAGAAGCCACGTTCAACATCACCGTCACGGTTCATTTCTAGTAGTCGTTCACTACCTTCCGAAATGGCGAAGCGCCGCGAGACATCTCGCGGCGCTTCTTTTTTTCAGACCAGCAGCTGGAACTCGGTGAGAGACACATCGAGGCGTGCGATCCACACCGGCAAGGGCATCTCGAAATGCCGGAGCTTCACCCAGTCCTTCTCCGTCGTCACGATGGCGGAGGCATTCGCCTCGCGCGCACTGGCCACGATGCGCTCGATGTCCCGCGCCTCGTAGCGATGATGATCCCGGAATACATAGTGTGCCGCAACCTGCACGCCCGCGTTGACGAGCGATTGCTGGAAGGCGTCCGGACGCGCAATCGCGGACACGGCCTGGAACACGGCGTCCGCACGTCCTTCGTCCCCGGCAGGTGTCGTCAACACGACGCGACGCGCCATTCCCGACACCAGCACTCCGGGCCGGAGAAAGAGCTCGATCTGCGCCCGTGCAGCCGTCACGGCGGCGGGAGTCGCGGCGCCGTTGAAGATGATCTGATCCGCGCGCGAAAGCGCGCTCGGGAGCTCGCGCAGGCGCCCGGCCGGCAGGAGTTGCCCGCCATCCAGCGGACGCTCAGCATCGAGCAATACGATGTCTGAATGCCGGGGTATGCGCCAGCTCTGGAACCCGTCGTCCAACACGATGAGATCCGCGCCGCACTCTGTCGCCGTCCGCACCGCCCGCACCTTGTCGCGACAGAAAAACGCGCTCACCAGCGGAACGCGTTCGCATACCATTGCGCCCTCATCGCCGACCGCTCGAGCCAGGCGTTCGTTGGTTCGCGCGATTACGCGAAGCCCGGCCATCGACGCCGGCAACACGTTCTGCGCCAGCACGCATGTCACCGCCGTCTTCGAGACATGGACACCGCCGTATCCGCGACTCACATAAGCGCAGGACTTCCCCTGCGCCGACATGCGTGCCAGGATCCACATCGCCAGCGGCGTTTTGCCGTTACCGCCGGCCTCGAGGTTGCCGATGGAGGTAATGTGCGGATGTTCGAATGTTGGCTCGCCCACCATGGCGGCGTCGCGGTGGAGGGAGACACCAAGGGCGTAGAGAAACGACAACGGTGTCAGCACGTTCACGCTCTGTCTCCGTGCGCCGAACGGTCGGCCTCCGTGGTGATGCGGGTGAGCTCGCGCTCGAGATCGAGGCGGCGCGCCTCCACCTGCGCGCGATCGGCATCCGCGGAAACGATCATGGGCTCGCCGTAGCGCACCACCACGCGGGCGAAGGGATGCGGAAGCTCAAAGGCGTCCCACGAGTTGAACGTCCGGTGGCGCTCCGACGCGCTGGTGAGAGGAATAATGACAGCACCGGTCTGTCGCGCGACCTCGATCGCGCCCGACTTCACCACGCCGCGCGGACCGCGCGGACCGTCCACGGTGAGCCCGACATCGAAGCCCGCCCGCACTTTTTGGGATAGCTCGCGGAGCGCGCGCATTCCGCCGCGCGTGCTCGACCCGCGCACGTGTCCGTAGCCGAGCCGGCGGATGGTCTGCCCCAGCATCTCGCCGTCCGCGTGCTCACTGGCCAGCACATGAATGCGCTCGTTCTTGTGCGCGAGAAGAAGCGGCAGCAGACGGCCGTGCCAGAAACTGAATATGAGCTGCGGGCCCATGCCGCGCGCGCGTTCCAACAGCTCGGGATTTTCGGTGCGAACGCGCCACGTGGCGCCGAGGGTGCGAATGACGACCGCGCCCGTGTTCGCCACCAGCCAGATGGGGGGCTTCATACCAGCAGCTCACCCGCCATGGCGGCCACGCGCTCGCTGCCTCCGCCCTGTGCGAGCTGCTCGCGCAGGCCGCGAAAGCGCGCGATGGTTTGCGCGCGCCGCGCGCCGTCGGTGAGCAACGCATGCACGGCATCCGCGAGTGCTGCCGGCGTGGCCTCGTGTTGCACGAGCTCGGGTGCCACGCGCTCGCCCAAAAGCACGTTCACCAGCCCGACGTCCGGAATCTTGATCAGGCGTTTCGCGAGCGCATAGTTGAGCCGTCCGGTGCGATAGGCGATGACAAGCGGTGTCTCCAGCAAGGCCGATTCCAGCGTCGCGGTGCCGGATGCGACCAGGGCAAGACGGACGCGCGACAGCGCGCCCACGGCTCCATCCACGAGTGTCACATCGAGTCCGGACCGTCCCACAATGGCGTCGTAGAGGTCCCGATTCACAACCGGACTGCGGCTCACCGTGACCGGAAGGCCGCGGTGACGTTCGCGCAGGTGTCGCGCGGCCTCGAGAAAAATGGGAAGCAGCGACGTCACTTCGCCGGTTCGACTGCCGGGCAGAAGTGCGATTCCGTCGCGCTCGCGCTCATCGACAGG
>DATNGX010000133.1:0-9042 GCA_035605755.1 Candidatus Krumholzibacteriia bacterium | reverse complement strand
AGCCCCCGGTGTCGCTGCCCAGCGCCGCGGCCGCCATGCCCGCCGCCACCGCCGCGGCCGAGCCACCGCTCGAGCCGCCGGGCGCGCGCGAGATGTCCCACGGATTGCGCGTGGGACCGAACGCCGAGTTCTCGGTGGAAGAACCCATCGCGAACTCGTCCAGGTTGGTCTTGCCGATCACCATGGCGCCCGCACTCTGCAGGCGCTCCACCACGGTCGCTGTGTAGGGCGGATGATACGTGCCCAGAATCTTCGAGCCGCACGTGGTGTGCGTACCTTCGATGCACATGTTGTCTTTGATGGCGATGGGAATACCCGCGAGCGACAGCGAGCGTGAATCCGTTGACTCGCCAAGTTTCTTCGCCTGGCTGCGAACCTTCTCCGCATCGACGGAGAGAAACGCTTTCACGTCCCTCTCACGCGCTTCGATCTCCTTGAGCGCGGCCTCGCAGAGATCGAGCGGCGTTAATGCACCGGACGCGACATGCTTTCGCATGTCCGCGATCGTCAACGACGTGAGATTCATGATTCCTCTCCGCGTCCGATCACGCGCGGCACACGGAAGAATTCCTTCGTGGCATCCGGAGCTTGCGAGAGGACGACGGCGCGGTCCAGGCCGGGGGTGACGTCGTCGGTGCGCGTGTGCTCGTCCTCGGCCGCCGGCTCGTGAGACATGCCGACGGTGGGCTCGACTCCGCTCACGTCGACGGCCTGCAGCGATTCCACCATGTCGACGATGCGGTCGATCTGGCCGGTGATCGCCTCCACCTCATCGGGTGAGAGGTGGATGCGCGAGAGCTTTTCCAGGTGCGCGATCACATCGCGATTGATTTTCGACATGGGTCTCCTACAAAGGCCGCATGGGGGCGTAGTGCACGAGGAACTTGCGCTCGCCGCCGGCGTCGAAGATGACTGTCACGCGTGTCTGGTCGCCGCGGCCTTCCACGCGCCGCACAATTCCCTTCCCGAAGCGATCGTGCATGACACGGGTCCCGACCTCGTATCCCGTCGTGACACCCGCCGTGAACGCGGGCTCCTCCTGCGAGTACGCATCGTCCGGCGCCTCCGTCTGCGCATACTCGTCCACGAACGGCCGCCCGCCCGTCCAGCGCGAGCTCATGCTGCGCGACGAGAAGCTGGGACGCGCCGGTTGATACACGGACTCCACGGGAACATCGAGCGTCTGCTCCGGAATCTCGTTCAGAAAGCGCGACGGCACGCCGCCTTCCAGAAGCCCCATGCGCCGGCGCATGCCGGCGAAGGTGAGAAAGAGGCGCTGGCGCGCGCGCGTCATGCCAACGTAGAAGAGCCGCCGTTCTTCCTCGACCGCGGCCGGATCATCGATGGAATTGTAGTGCGGAAACAATCCCTCTTCGAGCCCGGTAATAATGACTGTGTCGAACTCGAGGCCCTTGGCGTTGTGAAGCGTCATGAGAGTGAGCTGTCCAGCCTCGAAGTCCATGGTATCCACATCCGCCACCAGCGCGACTTCTTCCAGAAACGCGCGCAATGACTTGTCCTCCGCACCCTCGGCATACGAGTGCGCCTTGGAGAGCAATTCCTCCACGTTTTCGATGCGCGCCTCGGCGTCGGGGTAGTTCTCCTGCAGGTACTTCATGTAGTCGGTGCCCTTCAAGACGGCGTCGACCACATGCGGAGCGACTTCGGTCTCGGCCATCCTCTGCAGCCCGTTGAAGAGCTCGAAGAACGAACGGCAGCGCGTCGCGGCCGCCGCACCCAGCCCCGCACCCGACTGGCGCAGCGCTTCCATCATGGAGATCCCGTGCTCCACCGCCCACGTTTCCACCTGATCGATGGTCGACTTCCCGATGCCGCGCCGCGGAACATTGATGATGCGCTTCAAGCTCACGTCGTCGGCCGGATTCGCCAGCGCTTTGCAGTACGCCAGCACGTCGCGCACCTCGGCGCGTTCGTAGAACTTCACCGAGCCGATCAGCTGGTACGGGATCTTGCTGTGACTGACGAGCTGTTCTTCGAGCGCACGCGATTGCGCGTTGGTGCGATACAGAACCGCGATCTCCTTGAGCGGAGTACCCGCTTCGATCTCGCGCTTCACGATCTGAATCATCGCCATGGCCTCGGACTCGTCATCCGGGCTGGCCGAAATGTGCACCTTCTCGCCCTGCCCCGAGTCCGTCCACAGGCGCTTTCCCTTGCGGCCGCGGTTGTGCTCGATGACGCCGTTGGCGGCATCCAGGATGGTCTGGGTGGAGCGGTAATTCTGCTCGAGGCGGATCACCCGGGTCTGCGGGTACAGGTGCTCGAACTCGAGGATGTGCTCCACGCGCGCACCGCGCCACGAATAGATCGACTGGTCGTCGTCCCCCACCACGAAGAGATTGCGATGCAGCGAGGAAAGGCCGTCGATCATCGCCATCTGGATGGCATTCGTGTCCTGGAACTCGTCCACCAGGATGTAGTGAAAGCGACGCGCGTACGTCTCGCGCGCCTGGTCGCTGGTTGCGAACAGCTCGACCACCTTCATGATGAGGTCGTCGAAGTCGAGCGCATTCTGGCGCCGCAGCTCTTTCTCGTACTCGGCGTAGAGAGCGGCCACCCGCTCTTCTCCCGCACCCACCGCACGCTGCGCCGCCAGGGACGGCGGGATCAGATCGTTCTTCATGCGGCTGATGATGTCGCGCAGCACACGTGGCGATTTGATGAAGCGCGCATCGTTGGGATGCCGCTGCAGGATTGACTTGACCAGGCCGTTGCTGTCGTCGGTGTCGAAAATCGAAAAGTCGCGCTTGATGCCGGCCGCTTCGCCGTGACGGCGGAGAATGCGCACCCCCGTCGCGTGGAACGTTCCCACCCACATCGATTCCGTGGTGCCCGGCGAGTTCCGCTCGAGCCGGTCCTTCATCTCGCGCGCCGCCTTGTTCGTGAAGGTGAAGGCGAGAATTTCCCACGGCTGGACGCCGAGATCGCGCACGAGGTGCGCGATGCGCTCGGTGAGCACGCGCGTCTTGCCGCTGCCCGCTCCCGCAATGACGAGAATCGGGCCCTCGGTGGCGAGAATGGCTTCCCGCTGGCGATCGTTGAGTGCAGTGGAATTTGTCATCGTGTCAAAAAGACAATCGTGAAAATTAGCACAGGTGAGGGACGCCGCGGGAGCACTTTTACCGATTCGACGGCGCCGCAACCATGTAAGGGAAGATATGTGCGTAAGATGCCCTATGTCGGAGGGCACATGCTACACGCTAGCTTTGCACTTGTGTCCCGGAGGCGCGGGACTGCATTCAACCCAAACCTCAATTGGAGGAATTACTATGGCTCAGCAAGGCAAAGGTCCGGGGCAGGGCGACAAGGACATGAATCGTCCCAACACACCCGGTCAGACCAATGTGAATCGTCCCGGCCAGAACGATCCCAATCGTCCGGGCCAGACCGACCCCAATCGTCCGGGCCAGACCGACCCCAACCGTCCCGGTCAGACGGGCGGCACAGGCACCGATCGCGATCGCGATACGGGCGGCCAGAGTGGCATGAATCGTCCCGGTCAGACCGGCTACACCCGCGATGACGACGACGAGGAGACCAAGAGGGACGACCGGCAGAATCGCGACGACGAAAGCAATACGTAGGAAGTAACTCACGCGAGCCGGAGGCGAAAGCCTCCCTGCATTGTGACTCCTCCGAAAGCGAATGCTTGCTCGCCGCTTTCGACCCTCCTCTTTCAGGGATGTCAGATCAGAACGTAGGACCGATGGCGAAGTGGAACTTCATGTCCTGGTCGAAGTGGTACAGATCCGTCGGCCACGCGAACTGAAGGTTCATGAGGAAGTAGCCGACGTCCATGTAGATGCCAAAGCCGAAATCGGACTTGGCGTCATCGAGCTCGAGATGGTCGGTCCCGGTCTTGAAGACTTTGGGCCAGCGATCGACCCAGGTATTGCCAACGTCGAAGAACAGGTTCGCACCGATGTTGCTGAACCCCCACCGTCCCGGCCAGCCGAAGATCAGGTAGTCGAGCAGCGGGAAGCGATATTCGAAGCTCGCCATCCACATCTTGGTGCCGATGAACTGCTGCCAGTCGTAGCCGCGCAGCGTGTACGGACCGCCCAGGTAGAACACGCGACGATCCTCACCCACGCTGGCAGCACCCGTCAGGCGCAGCGCGATCGAGTTGCGCCAGAAGATGGTGTTGTAGGCGCGCCAGTCGACAAACCCCGTCGTGCGCGACACGTCCTGGTTCTCGAAGGCGACGCCGCGCGCGATGGAGGCACGCCAGCGCGAACCTTCCACCGGGCCGAAGGAGCCGAAAAACGCCGAATCGTGCACGAAGGCGAGCGTGGGCTCGATCAGGCGCACGTTGGATTGCTCGGCCTGCTGCAGGAAGAGGGTCTGTGATCCCACGCTGCGATAGAACGTGCGGTCGGAGTAATACGCCTGCAGGTTCGTCTCCATGCGGTAGAACTTGTTGAATGGCACCTGCATCAGCGCAAACACGCCGTAGTTGCGCTCGCTGAAGTAGCGGTTGGCACTGAAGGCGTCGCCCACCGATGTCACGCGATCATTGAAGAAGCTCGAGAACTGGTACGCGCCGAAGGAAAAATCGGCGCGGCGCTTGAGATACGAATACGCGGCCAGGAAGTCGGATTGCGCGATGTCCTGGTAAAGGCTGAAGGCGAACATCAGGTGCTGGTCGCCCATCATGTCCGAAAGCGCGATTGAGTTCGCGATGCTGAAGCCCATCCCCGACGTGAACGCCACGCCGCCGCCGGCGCCGATGAAGTCGGGTGCGAGGCGCGTGTGATACTTGCGCACGGTACCGCCGCGGAACAGCGGCTCACCGTCGGGACTGTCGGTGGCGTGGCTTCCCGCGCGCGCCACATCGCCGGGCTTCTGTAACGCATTGGCCTCGACGGGCGGCGGACCCATGCGGTGAACCGGGGGCTCGTAGGTATCGAGGTCGATGTCGCCCGCGGCCAGACCGGCCGTGGAATCCGGGTGGGCCTGACTGCTCGTCGCCACCGACGTGTCGGGTAATGACGCGGTGGAGTCTTCCGACGACGGCAGGTGGTTTTCCGCCGGCGCGTACGCCAGCACCTGCCTGGTGGGCTGCGGGTAATTGCGCGCCAGCATGGTGTTGAGATCGTCCGAGACGTACACGTCCCAGCCGCCGCGCACGAAAGCGGAAAACGCGATGCGGCCTTTCTCTTCGTGCACGCTCGGCGTGAACAGACCGCCCAGCACATCGGTGAAGCGGTGATACTGCTTAGTCTCCACGTTGCCCGTGTGCAGGTTGTTCACACCGGATTCATCCGACGCATAGATGATTGTCTTGCCGTCCTGCATGATGTAGGGCTCGGTGTCGTCGCCCGACGACTCCACCAGCGGCGTCTGCTTGCCCGAGACCATGTCGAATTCCCAGATGTCATAGTTCTCGCCGTGAATCACGTTGTTGGGCGAGAGGAAATCGATCTCGGCCAGCTTGCGCTTGTTCTCACCCGTCGAGAAATCGGACGGCACGGGAATGGTGACTTCCGGGTAGTACACGAACGCGATGCGGTTGCCGTCCGGGAAGAAACGCGGCGTCAACTGGTCCGCGGCATCGTGCGTGAGGCGGCGCGTCTTGCCGTCCTTCAAATTGACGAGCAGGAGGTCGGTCTGTCCGTGATACGTCGCCGACACCACGATCTCGTCGCGCTTCGGATTCCAGGCCGGGCCGGTGAGTCCCTGCGAATCGATGTCGTAGCGGCGCTCAGTTCCGCTCTTGATGTGGCGAACGAAGAGCGCGTCGTGTCCGCTCGACTTGGCAATGAACGCGACTTTTTCACCGCTGGGATCGAAGCACATCGAGCTGGTCAGAACGTGGAGTGATTCATAGCGGTTCGACTTGGAGCCGCCCACCACCTTGCGGATGATGTGTCCGTCCAACGCCGACATGACATAGATCTCGATGAAGCCCGAGCGGTCGGAGAAGTACACGATGTTCTCGCCATCGGGCGAGAGAATGGGCTTGGTGTTGTAGTAGCCGTGCTCTTTCACGTGGTCGGTGAGACGGCGGCCGAGGTCGTCGATGTCTTCCTTGTCGGGATAGAGGGGCCAGTAGTGTTTGCGCAGCGACTTGGCCCACTCTTCGTAAAGCTCTTCCTCTGACAGCCCGATGGTGCGGTGCAGCGCCGCCTCGGCGCTGCGTGAGCCCGCGATGGCCTGCAGAATCTCGAGCACCTTTTCGCGGCCGTAGGTCTGCTCGATGTAATTGAAGACCGACTGCCCTTCCTTATAAACGTAGAAGCCGCCCACGGCGTAGAACGGCACCAGGTAGTCCTCGATCACGGCGTCGCGGATGAACATGTCGGAATCCGGGTCCCAGCCCACGGCCAGATACTCGGCCAGACCTTCCGCGACCCACAGCGGCATGGCGAAGAGGTAGTTGCGGGTGAACACGTTGTCGAGCATCCGGTTGTACACGATGTGGAACGTGAACACGTGCGCCAGCTCGTGGATGGCGGTGTGTTCGAACTCCTTGAAGGAGCTGGTGAACGGCAGCACGATGCGCCGCCGCGACGGCTCCGCAAACGCCTGAACCCCTTCGCTCAGCTGGCCGCCCCCGACGTTGGTCTCGAGGAAGTCGGCGTGGTTCGAGTACAGGATGATCGGAACCTTCCAGGGCAATACCACCTTGAGGGATACCGAATAGCGATCGTATGCGTCCTCGAGCACGAGGCCGGCGCGCGTCGCGAAGGCCTCGGCGCCGGTGTAGTAATGGATGTCGAAGTGCGGCGTCGAGAGGACGTGCCACTCGTAGTTGTGGTACTGGATCTTGTTGCGGCCGAAAGTCTGCGCGTGACCGGGAGATGCAAATCCCGCGGCCAGGAGGATGGACGTCACCGATACTGCCAGAAAACGTTTCATCGGAAATGCAATCGTGCCCGCCGTGTGGGGGCGCCGCGAGGCGAATCGCTCAATAATTATATGGAGAGAAGGAGTGATATCACAAGGAACAAGTGCAGGCTAAGCGTGGTTTTAGGCGTGCCGCGCCCTAAAACTCGAAGCGATACTTGAGGTCCAGGTTGTACTCGTCGGTGCCCTTCTGGGCCTGGGATCCGGTCTGCCGGCGGGAGTTGTAGATAAGCTGGGAACGTATACGGAATCGCTTGCCCAAACGATACTCGACGTTCACTTCCTGCTGGCTCTGGGTGGAGAGGTCGCGCTGGTACTCCAGATAGATGTCCTGCCACAGATATTTCGATACCCCGACCGTGGTGACCTGCTCGGCCTTGCCCCCCGGATCGGTGTTGTTGTAGGCGCGCTGGCCCACGTTCACGTTGATGTCCCCGGCGATCTGGGCGTTGATGGCGCGCTCGAGCGCGTTGGTCGTGAGCCCCGCCCCGCTCACGGTTCCCCGGCCCAGCATGTTCCACAGATCGGACTCGGAATACCCCATCGGTGGGTCGGTGCTCAGATGGATCCGCGGCTCCTTCTGGTCGTAGGGCCACGTGAGCGTGAGCACGATGCTGCCCGACTCATTGTCGTTCTGAGCCAGCGCTTGCGTGTATCCGGCCTTCTCCACCAGTCCGGCTCGTGTGAACGCGTTGATCTGCATCGACGGCCGCAGCGTTTCCGACGCGGAGAAATCGAAGGTGCCGTCGCTGATCTCGAACTTGTTGCCGAACACCTTGTACGAACCGCGCAGAATGCTCATGTCGCCGCGGAAGTAGAGCCCGCGCTCGTCGCGGTTCAACACCACATTGCCTTCGAGCTCGGCGATCAGATCGGGATTTCGAATCCACACGTTCTTGTCGGCGTTCAAGTCCACGGACGCAAGCCAGTTGGGCCGGTCGGTGGGGCGGGTAAACTCGGGCGCCGTCGCTGCGGACTGGGCCCCCTCCGTGGTCTTCATGATGTCCATCGTGATGCTGGCTTCCCGGACGTTGAGCCGTCCGGTGATGTTTGGAATCTTGCGGCCGTCACGCCACGGCTTCAGGCGCGCGGAAAGGGTGCCGTCGGTGACCACTTCGATGTCTTCGATCGAGCTCAGCTCGAACTCGCGCATGGTGAGATCGAGCTTGTAGTCCGACGGTTGATAGTTGGAAATGCGCGCCCAGCCCGACGCCACCAGCGAGCCTTTCTTTCCCGAGCGCGTCGAAAGCGTTGTGAGTCGTACCAGGTCATCGATGAAGTCCACGCGCAGGGCAATGTCGCGGAATTGTTCGTCCAGACCGACCACGCGCAGCTCACCTTTCGTCATGGCCAGCCCGCCGGAAAGGCGCGGTGATGCCGGCGTGCCCGCGCCTTCAATATTGCCGGTGATGATTCCGCGCAGGAGCGACACGCCTTTGATGTAACGACCGATCTCGACCGGTGCATCCTGGCGCGGCTGGATGTCGAGCTTGAACTGCAGCGGCTCGTTCTCCTCGATGCTGGCACCGTGGTGCATCGAAAGCGTCATCGGGAAGCTGCCGCTCAGTTGGAGATTGAGCTCCTCGGTGGTGTTGAATCTGGCCACGCGGATGAATCCGTCGGCGTAGCTCACGTCCACGTCGGCGGGCGGAATCTCGCGGCCCGGTCCGGGCGCCGGCACGATCTGTCCGCGCACGCGCGCCGTGGGCGAATCCAGGGTACCCCCCAGATCGACGGTTCCGTTGAACGCAGCCGCCGCCACGGTGGGCCGGTGCGCCGCCTTGAACACGGTCGCGAGCGGGTAGTGCGCGAAGCGCAGCCGCCCCTCGAGGGGCGCGCTCCACAACGCACTGGTGCGTTCGCCATGACCGATGCGAACGGGCGAGACATTGCTCATCCACGTACCGTTCGCCGTGGCCGTGTCGCGGCCGGCCGTCACCTGCAAGTGCTCGACCGTATAACCGTTGCCATCGAAGCCGGCGCGCGCGGTGAGATTGTCGAACGCCACGCTGTCCACCACACCGTTGTCGATGGTGATCTCGATGCGCCCGCGTGGATCGTCCATTTTTCCCGACAGGCCGAGCTTGAAGTTTCCCTTCCCCTCCAGCCGGAACGGCAACTTGGTCACGTCACGCACCACCGAGAGATCGATGCCTTTGCCCCACGCGTCGA
>DATNGX010000132.1:0-9335 GCA_035605755.1 Candidatus Krumholzibacteriia bacterium | reverse complement strand
GGCGTGTTTGCGGGTGTTGCGATCGACGGATCGAAGCTCTATCTCGACAAGAGCGCGAACAAGAAGCTCTACGGAGACACGTTTGATCCTCACGCTGTTATCAAGATGGCGACGAAGCCCGGTTCGGCGGGTGCAGAGCTCTCGGCGGCGCTGAACAGCCTGATCGGCAAGACGGAAGCCTCCATGGGCTCCAGCCAGTCGGGCTCGAAGTAACGCGTTCGAAAGCCGACCAATCGATGCGATCAGCGCGCGCCGGGTTTTTTCCGGCGCGCGTTTTCGCATCTATTTCTTCTTGAAGGTGGAGTAGACCCAGCCGATTTCGCTGGTCGGAGTCTTGACCTGCAGCCACGCACCGTCTTCGCCGATGACGCGAATGGCGTCGCCGGGCGCGAGATTGTGAAGCAGTCGTGTGGCGGTCGGGTCGGACTTGAAGGTCTCGATCGGTTCCGGAGCGGGATCGCCCTGGAACAAACACTTGAGCCGCGCGAAGAAACCGCGCGGCTTCGGCGTTTCACGCAGCCGTGTGGCGTGCTCGAGATTGAGATCGCCGGAGAGCTCGCGCAGACGCCGCGTGGTTTCACGCGCGAGCGCCGTTTCGGCAGCGATGTCCGATTCACAAAACGGGCAGCGATTCATGGTCTGATCGACCACGACGCCGCAACTCGGGCAGGGGACTTTCGTGTCGCTGATACGATGGCTCTGCTTGATGCGCAAGAGCTCATCGATCTCCGCGCCGCGTTTCGAATCGGGATTCGCGGGCAGGGTGGCGACGGGTTCGAGATTGGTCACTTCGGTTTCATCCATGATCGACGGCACGGTGCACCTCCGTCCTCGCCGTACTGGCAGAGGACATTCCATCCAGGATTGGAAAACCTTGCAGGGTGCAAAATCCGAACCAGACCGGTTGGGCCGGTGCCACTCGATGGCGAAAACCCCTATTATTGCGCCAGATAGCCGCCATCGACGGCAAAGTAAGCGCCCGTCACGAAGGAGGCCTGGCCGGATGCCAGCCATACCACCAGGTCCGCGACTTCGGTCACCGTGCCGAGGCGGTTCATGGGGTGCATGGCGGCGATGGTCTTGAGGGTTTGCTCGTCCATCCTGTCTTCGACGAGGGGCGTGCGAATGAAACCGGGGCCGACGACGTTCACGCGAATGTTCTCCTGTGCGTACTCCACCGCCGCATTTTTGGTTAGTCCCACCACGCCGTGTTTGGCGGCGACGTACGCGGGTGAATTGCGAAATGCGACCTGGCCCAGAATCGACGCAATGTTGACGATGCTGCCGCCTCCGGCTGCCTTGATGGCGGGAATCTGGTACCGCATGCCGTAGAAGACACCGGAGAGATTGACCGCGATCACCCGGTCCCAGCCGTCGAGGGGATACTCGCCGGTGGGAGCCCCGGGTCCGCCGATGCCGGCGTTGTTGACCGCGACGTGCAGTGCGCCGAAGTGGCGCACGGTCTCGCCGACCAGTGCCTCGTGATCGCCCGCTTTCGAGGTGTCTGCTTTCACGAGATACCCGGTTCCACCATTGGAAGTGATGCTCTTCAACGTTTCCTGCGCGCCGGCCTCCGCGATGTCAGACACCACCACGCGCGCACCGGCACTTGCAAAACGGATTGCCACTTCACGGCCGATACCGCTGCCGGCACCGGTCACGATAACGACCTTATTTTCGAGTTTCATGGGATGACCTCCATTGCGGCAATGCTTACATTATACTGCGGGAGCCCGCGAAACGGAGACGCACATGTCGAGACTTTGCTTTCGGATTTCCATGTCACTGGACGGTTTCATTGCCGGCCCCGACCAGAGTGTGAAGAATCCGCTGGGTGTCGGCGGTGAGAATCTCCACGAATGGGTGCTTCCGCTCCGCGCCTGGCGAGCCGCGCACAATCTCGAGGGCGGCGAAGTGAACGAGAGCAACACCATCATCGAAGAACAGAACGCAAACATCGGCGCCACCATCATGGGCCGCCACATGTTCGGCGGCCACCCCGGTCCATGGGATTCCAACAACCCGTGGAAGGGTTGGTGGAAGAACAATCCGCCGTTCCATCATCCCGTCTTTGTGGTCACACACCACGAACGCGAGCCGCTCGAGATGGAAGGCGGCACCACGTTCCATTTCGTGACCGATGGGATCGAGCCGGCGCTCGAGCAGGCGCGCCGCGCGGCGAAGGGCAAGGATGTCGCGCTGGCCGGGGGAGCGCGTATCGCGCAGCAATACCTTGCTGCCGGTCACGTCGATCAGATGGACCTGCACATGGTGCCCATTCTGCTGGGACGCGGCGAACGCCTGTTCAGCGACGTCGGCGACAACATGCACGGGATGCAGCTCGTGCGCACTGTCCCCATGCGCGACGTGATCCATCTGCGATTCGGGAGGCAGAAATAGAAGTTCGCGCGGACTACGGTTTTCGTTTGCTGCGTGATGCCGGCAGTTTGATCCGCGCCATGAGATGGCGTACCGCCGCGTCGAACGGTTCGGAATTGCCGCCGGCGCGCGCCACAAGCATGGCACCTTCCAGCGAGCTCACGAAGAACGACGCCATCGAAGCGGGCGTCCCTTCGAAATCGATCTGCCCGCTCTTCTTTCCTTCGCCAAGCACGCGTGTGAGCCACTGCTCGTTGTCGGTGAAGAAACCGGCGATGCTCTCACGCATCGGTTTGGGCAGCGTGGCCACATCCGCGGCCAGCATTCCGCACATGCACATGCGTCCCCGGCGCAGCACCGACCCGTAGAGCTCGGTGTAACGCTCGAGTCGCCGCGCGGGCGAGTCGCTCTTCGTTTCGATTTCGCTGAGCGCACCCATGAAGGCGGCATGATAGCGCGACACCAGCGCCAGGCCGAGGTCGGCCTTGGTGGGATAGTGGTGATGGAGGCTGGCCTTGCGCACGCCAACCGCGCGCGAGATGTCCGCGTAGCTGAACGCGTTGTAACCACGGGTCTGAACCAGCGCCTCGGCGATGTCGAGGACGCGGTCGGCGGTCGGTTTGCGCGGGCCGGGCATGCCTCCAATGTAGCACGCCCGGGAAGGGGCTTGCAATCCCTACCTACCAGATGGTAGGCTGGCGAACGACCCTCGAGCCCCACAACCAACGAGAAAGAAGGAGGAGCGCGAAAATGAAATCCAAATTGATGGTGATGATGGCGCTGGCGGCAGTGCTCGCCATGGCGTCTTCGGTCGTAATCGGCAAAGAGAAGACCATGGTGATTGCACCGGATCAACTGACGTGGAAGGACATGGGAATTCCGGGTGTGAAGTCCGCCGTGGTTACCGGCGATATGGCCAAGGGCCCGAGCCGTTTCTTTCTCAGCTATCCCGTGGGATTCGTAACTCCGGCGCACCATCACACGCCGGATCACTACGTGACATTGGTGTCGGGTACGCTGCTCTTCACCGTGGATGGCAAGGAGACCAGGCTTGGGCCCGGTTCGTTCTTCGCGCTCACCAACAAGGCGGTGCATGTCGCGAAGGTGGAAGGCGACCAGCCCGCCGTGATGTTCATCGAGGCCGATGGTCCGTGGGACGTGGTGATGGAGAAGTAGCCTGCAGATCCGTCGCGCGGAGGCTTGCCGAGGCGCGACAATTACAAAAAAAGGGCGGCGTCTCCATCGAGGCGCCGCCCTTCTTGTTTTCGAACCGTCGCGTCTTATGCCGCGTTGCTCTTCTTGGTGCGTGGCGCACCGTGGTGCAGCACGCTGTGCTTCTTTCCGTAACCGAAATAGATCAGGAAGCCGAGCACCAGCCAGATCACGAGCCGCAGCCAGTTTTCAGCCGGCAGCGAGAACATGAGCAGCAGGCAGATGGCGATACCCATGATGGGCACGAATGGGAACCACGGTGCCTTGAACGGGCGTTCCGCGTTGGGCTGGAGCTTGCGCATCGCAAGCACCGCCGCGCACACCATGACGAACGCGAGCAAGGTCCCGATGTTCACGAGCTCTGCCAGGATGCGCAGAGGCAGGAACGACGCCAGCGTGCCCACGAAAATCCCCGTGATGATGGAGCCTTTGTAGGGCGTGTGAAATTTCGGGTGCACGGCGGAAAACGCTCTGGGCAGCAGTCCGTCGCGCGACATGGCGAGCAGGATGCGCGGCTGTCCCAGCATCATGACGAGCAGCACCGAGGTAATGCCGGCCATCGCACCCAGTGAAATCAGGAACTGGGCCCACGGGAGTCCTACCTGCCCGAACGCGGTGGAGACGGGCGCGTCGACGTTGATCTGGTCGTAGCGAACCATGCCGGTGAGCACCGCCGACACCGCTATATAAAGGATGGTGCAGATCACCAGCGATGCGATGATGCCGATGGGAACGTCGCGCTTGGGATTCTTGGCTTCCTCCGCCTGCGTCGACACGGCGTCGAATCCGATGTACGCGAAGAAGATGATGGCCGCGCCCGCGATCATTCCCAGGGGCTCGCCGCCCGCGCCGGTCTGTCCGGCCACCGTGTGGCCGAAGAAGCTGATTCCGGTGAGACCGAAGGGTGCGAACGGGTGCCAGTTCTCGGGCTTGATGAAGAACGCGCCCACGGCGATCACGAACAGCACCACGGCCACCTTGGTTGCCACGATGAAGGCGTTGACGTTGGCGCTCTCTTTCACACCCCGGATGAGGAGAATCGTGATGACGATGGTGATGAACAGAGCGGGCAGATCCAGTATCGTCCCCGTGCCCACGAAATGACCCGTCGCGGTGTCGTAATCGAACGGCGCATTGGTGAAGATGTGCGGGAGATGCAGACCGTTCTCCATCCCGAAGACCTTGGTCCCCAGAATGTTGATGAAGTCCTGGAAGTAATGGGACCACCCGTGCGCCACCGTGGACGACGCCACCGCATACTCGAGCACGAGATCCCATCCGATGATCCACGCGAACAGCTCACCCAGCGTTGAATACGAGTAGGTGTACGCCGAACCGGCCACCGGCGCCATCGACGCGAACTCCGCATAGCAGAGCGCGGCGAAAATGCACGCCAGTCCCGACACGACGAACGAGAGCATGAGCGCCGGCCCGGTGTGGTCGTGCGCGGCAACACCCGTCAGCACGAAAATACCGGTGCCGATAATGGCGCCGACGCCCAGCGCGGTGAGATGCCACGGACCCAGCACACGTTTGAGCCGGTGCTCCTCGTGCGTGGCATTCATCTCCGCGTGGAGCATCTCGAGGGTTTTCTTGGCAAACAGTTGATTGGCCACCAGAGCCTCCTTCGCAGCCGGCGTCCAACGGGAAGCGCCCCACCATGGGAATCCCGTTCGATGCCGCGACGCTGCGTTCTACTCAGTTGGCTATGATTGCATCGGGCGGGCCTGTCGCACAATGCGAGAATTCCGGTTGGTCAGGTGGTAGATTGACACCATTCAGTCGCCGCCTTACCGTGCGAACGACCCTGGATCGCGAGACGGGCGAGGGCCAGGACAACTTCAAATACGACAACACCGAGGACGGCCTCGGTGTTGTCTTTAATTTCTCGCTGAAGTAGGAGTGCTGCTGAGGTCAGCGGTGATGGTGATGGCCGTTCAGGTGGTAAACCACTTCGGCCAGCCGCTCGAGGCTCTGTGACCAGCCATCCGTCATGCCCATCTTCAACATGGCGTCGCGGATCTCCGGCGTTTCGAAACGCGTGCGAATGGTGAGACGCGTCTTCGAGCCGAGATCGTCGAACGTGATGGTGTCGAGCATGAGGCCGCACGGATTCTTTTCCTTCTCCGAACGGTTGGGCTTCACCAGGTCGTGCCATTCCGGGGGATGCTCCGACGCATCCACGGTCATGACCAGTTGTGCGGGTGGCTTGATCTCGCGGTAGGTTCCCTTGATCGGGTATTCGGTTCCGTCCGGGCCGCGCATCACGATGCGATAGCTTCCGCCCGGCCTCACGTCCATGTCGGAAACCGTGTTGGTGACCGAATGCGGTCCCCACCATTTGGCCAGCTGGACCGGGTCGGTCCAGGCGTGGAACACCCGCGAGCGCGGCGCATCGAGCACGCGCGTGACAACGAACTCCCGGTTGGTCAGGACGCGGTCTTCCATTCTGATAGCCATGCGTTGCTCCCTTTAGTGCTGCGTGCCAGCAATACTCCGCGTTCGCCGGAGGAAACCGGCGATGCCCCTAAATGATGTAGTCTCGGGGCACCCATTTCGATACCCACTTTCTGGTACGGCGAATCCTGCGGAGGAATAGGGAGAAGTATGGATAGGCACGCGATAGCGCGGCCCGGTTTCTACGTGGAGTAGTCGGCGTTGATGTGAACGTATTCCGCGGTGAGATCAGCGGTGAGGATCCGGCTGGCACCGGGCCCGTTTCCGACACGAATACGAATCTCATATTCGGGCGCGCTCATGTCGCGGTGGGCCTGCTTCTCGTCGAATGCGACCGCTGTCCCGTGGCCGCACACCTTCTGCCCGGCGATCCAGATGTCGACCGTATGCGGATCGATGACGACTCCCGCGCGTCCCGCCGCCGCCAGCATGCGGCCCCAGTTGGGATCGGCGCCCGCCCATGCCGTCTTCACAAGCAATGATTGCGCGACAGTACGCGCGATGCGTGCCGCGGCGGCCGTGTTGGCCGCACCTTCCACGCGCAGCGTGACACGATGCTTCACGCCTTCACCATCGGCCACGATCTGCGCGGCGAGTGACATGCACACGCTCGTCACAGCCGCGGCAAATTGCTTCTCATCGTCGGATGCGCGCCACTGCGACGCCCCGCTGGCCATGAGCACCGCGGTGTCGTTTGTCGACGTGTCGCCATCGATGGAGATGCAGTTGAAGCTCTGCGCCACCGCAGCACGCAGAACGCGACGCAGCATGGATGGTGAAGCAACCGCGTCCGTCAGGATGTACACGAGCATGGTGGCCATGTCTGGATGGATCATGCCGGCGCCCTTCGCCACGCCCATCACCGACGCCGTCTTTCCGGTTGCACGCACAACGGCGGATGCAATCTTCGGCCTGGTATCGGTGGTCATGATGGCGTGCGCCACATCCAGCACGGCATCGTCGCGGGCCGATGCCAGCACGCCCGGTAACGACGCGATCAACTTGTCCAGGGGAAGCGGGACGCCGATGATTCCCGTCGACGACGGAAGGATGTGCTCCGGCGTCGTGCCGAGCAGGACGGCGAGCTGGGCGCAGGTCTTTTCCGCCGCGCGCATGCCATTTTCGCCGGTTGCGCAGTTGGCGTTGCCCGCGTTCACGACAATCGCGCGCAGTTTGCCGCGTGCGGCCGCAAGATGGTTACGCCCGACCACGACCGGTGCGGCCGCCACTCGATTGCGTGTGAACATCGCCGCCGCATTGGCTCCCAGCGGAGCCTCGATGATGGCCACGTCGGGCCGTCCGCTGGCCTTGATGCCCGCCGTTCCCGCTGCGAAGCGGAAGCCGCGTGGAATCGTGTGCTGGTCGAGCGTCGTCGTCATCGTGCCTGCACCACCAGTTCGCGCGCTTCCCTGCGAAGGGGGAGCGCGAGCTCGCCGATCGCCATCGCGGTCTCATCGCACGCATGGCGTCGCGGACACAGCCGGCAATCCTTGTAGAACTTCTCCGGCACGCGTTTGCGGTCGATCACCTGGAATCCGAACGCGGCGAAGAACGCGGGTGCTCGCGTGAAGAGACAGACGTCGCGACCGCGTGCACGCCGGAGCAGTGCTCTCACGATGGAGTGACCCAGCCCGCGACGCACGTGATCTTGTCGCACCGTGATGGATCGAATTTCGGTGAGGCGTGGCCCGTAGACGTGCAACGCGCCGCACCCGACCACTTCGCCGGCCTTCTCGGCCACAACGAAATCACGGATATCGCGACGGATTTCCGCCACCGACCGCGGCAGCAGCGTTCCGTCCCCGACATGAGCGGCGATCAATCCGTGAATCGCGTCCGCATCCGCGCGCAGCGCGTTACGAATGGACACCGACTGCTCCTCGCAGGGCCGCGAGCCGTTCGCGCGCCGCGCCGATCGCGGTCGTGACGCGGGCCGGCGCCGTGCCACCGGGGACATCGTGCAGGCCGAGCACGGCGGAAGTCTCCATGTGGGCGCGCAGCTCGGCTGCGGCAAGCGCGACGCCGCAGCTGCGCCAGTCGTCGTCGCTCAATTGCCCGAGCTCGCAGTCCTTGCTGAGTGCCAGCCGCACTGCCGCGCCCACCATTTCGTGGGCGCGACGAAAGGGAACGCCGTCGCGTGAGATGCGTGCGGCAATGGCGAGAGCCTCCATGCCGCCACTTCGCGCCGCCTCCGACATGCGCGCCGCGTTGATCTCGAGCGTGCTCACAACACCCGTCACGATGCGGACCGCTGAAAGGCTTCGGTCCACCGTGTCGAAGAGCGGCCGCTGTGTCTCCTGGAGATCCTTGTTGTATGCGAGCGGCAATCCCTTCACGCACGCGAGCAGCGTGGTCGCGTTGCCGATCATCGCCGCAGCGTGCGCGCGCACCAGCTCGAGCGCGTCGGGGTTCTTCTTCTGGGGCAGCGCACTGCTTCCCGTGCTGTACGCATCCGAGATGCGCACGAAGCCGAACTCCTGCGTCGCGAAGAGAATCAGATCTTCCGCGAGACGACTCAGATGCGTGGCCAGGAGTGCTGCGTTCTGCGCGAACTCGACGGCGAAATCGCGATCGCTGGTGGCGTCCATGCTGTTGGCGGTGGGACGATCGAAGCCGAGACGGCGCGCAATGGCTTCGCGATCGATGGGAAGCACTGCTCCCGCGACCGCGCCCGACCCGAGCGGACACTCGTTCATGCGCAGCCGTCCATCGCGCAACCGCTCGACGTCGCGGAGAATCATCTCCGCATACGCCATCCACCAGTGCGCGACAAGCACGGGCTCGGCGCGCTGCAGATGCGTGTAGCACGGCATCACCGCGTCGCCGGCCGCTTCGGCGCGATCGAGAAACGCGAGCGACAGATCGCGCAGCAACGCTTCCAGCTCTCCACCGTGGGAGCGGAGGAAGAGGCGAAGGTCGGTCGCAATCTGCTCGTTGCGGCTGCGTCCGGTGTGCAGCTTGTAGCCGGTTTCGCCGATGATCGCGACCAGCCGGTGCTCCACGAAGTGGTGAATGTCCTCGATGCGCGCATCGTCGTCGGCGGGCACCCCCGCGGCCAGGATTTCGTCCAGCGCTGCGGTGATGACGCGCAGCTCCGCGGCGGTCAGCGCACCCGCGTCCTCGAGCGCGTACGCGTACGCCTTGCTGGCCGCTATTTCTTCGCCGATCAGACGGCGGTCGTAGGGAAACGAGCGCTGCCATTTCTCGAAATCGCTGTCGCAGTCATTTTCGAATCGTCCGGTCCACATTTTCATCGTGATACCTCCGAGACCAGCGCGCGACAGCGC
>DATNGX010000131.1:0-3498 GCA_035605755.1 Candidatus Krumholzibacteriia bacterium | reverse complement strand
GGATCCGGACGCGCGTGTGGCCGGACGCGGCATCGAGATGCTGCGGGCGCGCGGTGTTCATGTCGACGTCGGCTGCGATGCGGCCGCCGCCATCCTCGACAACCACGGCTACTACCACAACCGCCTCGGTGTGGCGCATACGGTGACGCTCAAGCTGGCGACATCGCGCGATGGGATGGTGGCGCGCGCGCGCGGCCAGCGTGACCGCATTACGGGAGATGCTGCGCAGCTCGACGCACACCGTTTGCGTGCGGTGAACGATGCCATCGTGATCGGCGTCGAGACGGCGCGCACCGACAGGCCTCGTCTGGATTGCAGACTTCTCGACGCGGGCGTGGACAAAGAACCGGCGATCGTTGTCTTCGATACCCATCTTTCGTTGGCCGAGGATTCAACATGGCCGGCCCCGGGACGTGACTTCACACTCGTGTGTGGCAGCAATGTGAATGCAGCGCGCGCGCGCGCTTTCGAGGAGCGCGGCGCGCGCGTGGTGCGCTGTGCCGTGCGTGACGAGATGGTTGACGTGACGAATGCGCTGGAGCAGCTCGCTTCGCTCGGACTTGCTCGGATACTCGTCGAAGGAGGGCCGCGCCTCATGCAGAGCTTTGTGGAAGCGGGCGCGTGGGATGCGTACTGGCATTACCAGAGTCGTGATGAATTCGGCTCTGACGGCGTGTCAATGATGACAACTGTGCCCGGTGTCGCCATTGATGAGCTCGCGCTCGGCTCCGATACGCGCAGGCGTTACGTTAATGCTCACTCATGGAACCGCGTGATCAGCGGATTGAACCGGCGCGAGGGTTAGATGTTCACCGGCATCGTTCAGCACATCGGGCGTATCGAGGAGATTCGTGACGCAGGAACGTCGCGCACGATTCGTATCGCTTCTGAGAGTCTCGGCACGAGGCTGGGAGACGGCGAGAGCATTTCAGTCAACGGCGTGTGTCTCACAGTCGAGCAGTCCGGCGAGGGTTGGTTTCAAGCGACTGCGGTGGAAGAGACATTGAAGCGGACCACACTGGGGATGCTGCGCAAGGATGCGCGTGTAAACATGGAGCGTGCGGCCACGGCCGCAACGCTTTTCGGCGGACACATCGTGCAGGGTCACGTGGACGGAATGGGCCGCGTGGTTGCATTCAATGGCCACAGCGCCGGTGACCGTACGCTCACCATCGAGGTGCCGGAAGACGTGCACGATCTGTGTGCGGACAAAGGATCGATCACTGTCGACGGGATCAGCCTCACGGTGGCGCGGAAGCTGGAAGAGCGGCGCATCGATATTGCAATCGTCCCTTACACGCTGGAGAAAACCATCGCAGGGGAATACGGCCCGGGTCGCATGGTGAACCTGGAGGCCGACGTGATCGCACGCTACGTGCGCGAACAGATGCGCAGGAGTGGCGAGTTTATCGGAAGGACGCAAGTATGAGCGAGTTTTGCAGCATCGAGAACGCGATCGAAGCCATCCGCGACGGTGAGATCATCGTCGTGGTGGACGACGCCGACCGCGAAAACGAAGGCGACATGATCCTCGCCGCGGAGAAGGCGACGCCGGAGAAGATCAACTTTCTGGCGCGCTTTGCGCGCGGACTGATCTGCGCGCCCATCACGCAGGAGCGCGCCGACGCGCTCGAGCTCGGGCCCATGGCGCCCGAGAATACGTGCCGCCTCGGCACCGCGTTCACGGTCTCTATCGATCTGGCCAGCGGCGACACCACGACGGGGATCAGCGCGCACGACCGCGCGGCCACCATCCAGGCGCTCGTGCATCCCGATTCGCGCCCGGGCGATTTCATGCGTCCCGGCCACATCTTTCCGCTGGTGGCCAAAGAAGGCGGAGTGCTGCGCCGCGCCGGCCACACCGAAGCGTCCGTCGACCTCGCGCGCCTGTCCGGCCTCGCACCGGCCGGAGTGCTGTGCGAGGTGCTCGATGACGACGGATCCATGGCGCGCCTGCCGCGCCTCGTCGAGATTGCAAAGCACCACGGTCTCAAGATTGTCACCATTGCGGACCTCATCGCGTATCGCCGCCGCACCGAAAAGCTGGTGGAGAAAGTGCGCGAAATCCGCTTTCCCAGCGAGTTCGGAGAATTCAATCTGCACCTCTATCGCGGCCTGTCGAGCGGTTGCAATCACATCGCCCTCACGCTGGGCGAGATTCGACCCGACAAACCCGTGCTCGTCCGTGTCCATTCGCAGTGCTTCACCGGTGACGTGCTGGGATCGTTGCGGTGCGACTGTGGACCGCAGCTCCACCGCGCCATGACCATGATCGACCAGGAAGGCTGTGGCGTGCTCCTGTACATGAACCAGGAGGGACGCGGCATCGGTCTGGAGAACAAGATTCACGCGTACGAGCTTCAGGACCAGGGGCGCGACACGGTGGAGGCCAACGAAGATCTCGGTTTCGCGGCCGATCTTCGCGACTACGGGGTGGGTGCGCAGATCCTCTCCGATCTCGGCGTGGGGAAGATGCGGCTGCTCACCAACAATCCGCGCAAGGTGGTGGGACTGGCATCGCACGGGCTCGACATCGTCGACCGGGTGCCCATCGAGATCGAAGCCAACGACGTCAACCGTCGCTACCTCGCCGCCAAGCGCGACAAGCTGGGCCACCTCTTGACCCAGGCGCTCGCCACGCCGGCCGCCGGCCCGGGCAGGGTGAAGCATGCCGAATGAGTTTCGCGCGCGTCTTGACGGCAGCGGGCGCCGTGTCGCGGTGGTGGCCAGCCGTTTCAACGACCTGGTGACCAAGCGCGTGGTCGAAGGAGCCGTCGAAGGACTCAAAGCCCACGGCATCGAAGACAGCGCAATCGATGTATACTGGGTGGCGGGTGCGTTCGAAGTCCCGCAGCTCGCAGCACGGATCGCGCGCGAGAAAAAGGTGGATGGTGTGGTGTGGGCGGGCGCGATCATTCGCGGGGAGACTTCCCATTACGATGTGCTTTCTACTACGGTGACGCAGTCGATCGAGACCGCCGCGCTCTCGACCGGTGTGCCCATGACGCTGGCCGTGCTCACCACGGACACGCTGGAGCAGGCCGTGGATCGCGCGGGCGGCAAACACGGCAACGCGGGATGGAACGCCGCGGTGGCGCTGGTTGAATTGATGGCGCAGTTCCGGAGCTCAAATGGGTAAGCGACGCCGCGCACGTGAAA
Source organism: Candidatus Krumholzibacteriia bacterium (assembly GCA_035605755.1). GTDB lineage: Bacteria > Krumholzibacteriota > Krumholzibacteriia > WVZY01 > JAKEHA01 > JAKEHA01. The sequence goes on along the minus strand of DATNGX010000131.1, from coordinate 339 downwards.
TGGTTCTGCAGGCCCTGTACGAGAGCGAGTTTTCCGATCGCTCGTCGTCGCAGGTGGTCGAGGAGCAGATCGGCCGCCGTGGTCCGTCCGAAGAGGGCGCCGATCGCGCGCGCGATCTTTTCCTGAAGACCGTGGAGAAACGCGAAGAGCTGGATCGCATCATCCGCGAATACCTCGAGAACTGGGACTTCGAGCGCCTGTCGCTCATCGACCGCAACATCCTGCGCTTTGCGCTGGCCGAGGTGCTCTACTTTCCCGACGTGCCCTCGTCGGTGATCATCGACGAAGCCATCGAGATCGCGCACCGCTACAGCTCGGAAGACGCGGGGCGCCTGGTGA
>DATNGX010000130.1:0-5186 GCA_035605755.1 Candidatus Krumholzibacteriia bacterium | reverse complement strand
CGCGCGCGCTGTGGCGGCTAAGGTCCGCCTCTACGGCCCGCCAAAGATTTAGCCCCGCCCGCACATAATCGATTGCCATCGATGTGTGGACCGTGTTACACGCATGGCTACCCCTGCCAGTTTGCCTGATACGGACGCCCGATTCCGGTTGCGGGCGCCTAAGGTGAATTCCGTAAGCAAGCACACATTTACCCGATCAACCCGGTTGATGATGGAAGCCACGCTCGCTAACGTTCGGTTGATGCCGAAAGCACCTCGCAGCACACTCTCGTCCCGCGCGCAGGGGGCACTCGTCGGTCAGATCGTGGGCGACGCGCTCGGAAGCGCCGTCGACGGGTGGTCACCGGAGCGCATCCGCGAGACATACCCGGACGGCGTTCGGGAGATGCTCGCCAATCCGGAGCTCGGCACCATCAAGGGGCAGACCACGGACAAGTCCGAGCCGGCCATGGTGCTGGCGCGGCATCTGGCCGAGCACCACGAATACCATCCAGCGACGGTGCGCGCGGAGTACTCGAAGTGGATCAACAGCGGCGGGCTTGCACGCGACGCCGCCTTCACGCAAGCGTTCATCGACAACAGCGTCGGCGCGAGCAACTCCAACGCCGCGCTGTTGCGTGTCGCGCCGTTGGGAGTTTTCGGTGCGCGCATCTGGTCCGGGGTGGTCGAGATGTGGGCCAACGAAGACGGACTTTTGACCCACTCGGAGCCCGTGTGTGTGTCTGCCAACGAATTGTTTGCCGTCGCCATCGCCACTGCGGTGCGCGAGGCCATTGCGCCGCGCGCGTTGTTCGAGTCCATCACGCATCACGCCGAATCCATCGTGGTGCTCAACGATGTCATCCGCCGCGCGCGCAAAACTCCTCCACCGGATTATCTCGAGCATCCCGACGTCGTGACCATTGCGCTCCACAACGCCCTCTGGCAGCTGACCCACGTGCCGTCGTTCGAGGAAGCGCTCGTGCACACCATTGCCCACGGCGGCGATCCCGCCGGCAACGCCGCCGTGTGCGGCGCGCTGCTGGGCGCGGTGTACGGCGTGCAGGCGATCCCCAAGAAATGGATCAAGGCCGTGCTCGAGTGCAAACCCGAAGCCGGACACAAGGGCGTCACCCATCCGCGTCCGCACGAGTACTGGCCTTCCGACGCGCTCGAGCTGGCCGAAAAGCTCGTGGCCGAAAGGCCGCAGGGCGTTGCGGCATAGCGCCGGCCCCGGGCCCGTTGACAGCGTTGGTCGTGGGTGCAACACTCGCTTGATCCGTTTTTGCCCGGACAACCCGTTGCGCACCGTACTTCGACATCCTTGCATCGCATTGGGCATCGCGACGGCGGCTGCGCTCTCGATCGTCGCGTCCGCGCACGCTCAGAGTATTCTCTACTACCCGGTCAGTGCGCGCGTCACGTCCATGGCGGGGACAGGAACCGCCGACAACTCCACGCCATCCTCCATTGTTCTCAACCCGGCCAACGTGGTGGGCCCGCCGCGCATCTACGTCCAGGGCGCGATACTCCGCACGGAAGCCATTGAGGATTTCTGGATTCGCCGCGCCAACGCCGGGGCCTCGTGGCGTTTTGGTCCGGTGCGGTTCGGCGCCGACCTCGCGTATGGACGTTTCAACGCCGCAGGGTTGCTGGATTCGATCAGTGATGCGTCCACGCTCACCCAGGACGTTGTCGAGCTCACGTCGGGACTGGGTGTGTCGATCGGTCGCAATGATTTCCTGGTTGGACTGGCGGGCAAGCGCTTCGTCGACAAGCAGGAGACGGCCGGCAGCGCACTCGACAGCGTGAGCACGGTCGACAAGGCGGACGCATTCGCCTTCGATGCGGGCGCCGAGATTCGACACCGCGCCACCCTGCAGGGTTGGGATGTGACCACGTCGGTGGGCGCCGCGGTGATCAATGTGGGCAACGACGTCGAGCACGACGACGGCAAGCGCCACCTGCCACGCCATGTGAACGGCGGACTCAGCATCAGCATGGTAAGCCCGCCCGTCCAGGTGTTCTGGGGCGCGGTGCCGCTGGTTGCATTCAGCGCCAATGTCGACGCCACCCGGCCGCGCGACCAGGACTGGGAATGGATGGCGGGAAGCGAAATCGCGCTGTGGCAGGTATTCTTCGTGCGCTCCGGAATCCACACCGTTACCGGCGTCGAGGGTAATGATCCGGCCCAAGCGGCGTGGGGACTCGGGCTCGGCCTTCCCATTCGTATGTTGCGCGTGCGCGTCGACTACGGACGCGACAGCGAATCCTTCGACAAGCTCGAGCGCTGGGAGCTCACGCTGGAGCGGACATTCTGATGCGACGCGCCATGACAATCCTTGCGCTCGCCATGAGCGTGTCCCTTTCGGCAATGCGCGCCCACGCGTTTCCCACCGGGGCCATCCTGCTCACATCGCCCGCCAACGCGCGCGTCATTTCCATGGGAGAGGTGGGCGTGGCCGACAACGCCGACCCCTCGACCATCTTCTTCAATCCCGCCAACACGTGTGGAATCGTGCGCGTGTACGGCCTGGTCGCGCAACAGCGCTACACAGAGGAGCTGGACGACATCTGGCTGCGCAAGGCAAACACCGGGTTCTCGGCGCAACTGGGAGTGCAATCGCCGTTCAGCGTCGGGGTGGACATCGGTTACTCGCGGCTGAGCTACGGTGAGACCATCTTGACCGATCTGGAGGGCAACACACTCGACACGCTCATCACGTACGAGGATGTGGTGTCGCTGGCCAGCGGCTTCGCCGCCCGCGCCGGTGAGACCTTCGAGTTTCGCTTCGGTGCCGCGGCGAAAATCTGGCGCGCGCATTTCGACGAAGAATTCAGCGCCACGTCTTTCGACGCCGGGTTCGCCATCGACATCCACGAGCGTTACGGTGCGTGGAACATCACGCCGACCTTTGCTGCATCCGTTCTCGACCTGGGACAGGACATCGAAGTGCATGACAGCAGCGACCCGCTCCCGACGCGCGCCAGCTTCGGCGCCGCCATCCGCGTGGAAAGCGCTCCGTGCGAGATTCTATCGGCCAGAGTTCCCCTGCTCGCCGTGGTGTGCCAGGCCGAGGGCATCAAGGGCGTGGACTTCGACAGGCACGAATGGGGAATCGGCAGTGAGATCGCCATCGCGCAGATTCTGTTCCTGCGCAACGGAGTTCGTCGCTACGTGGATCGGGATTCGTCTCCCACGTATGCCTCATGGGGAGTCGGTGCGGGGATTCCGGCCGGACCACTCCGCCTTCGCTTTGACTACGCACGCCAGAGCCGTGAGTTCGTGAAGGATTACATGGATGTGCTTGTCGAGCTGACCTTCTGACCTGCCGCGTTCTCCACGCCGAAGTTCGCGGGGCTCGAGAGCCCCACGAACTCCGTACAACTTCCCGCAGTATTCGGCCCGCGCCCGTTACCGGACCCCTGCCGGACCGGTGGTGAACAGGACCGTGATCGCCGTGTCATTGGCGTTGTCGTGCATGTCGCTCACGCCACCGGGCAGAATCGTCACCATGTACTGCTGGTTGGCAGCCAGGCCGTCCGGCGGTGTGAAGGTCACGGTTTTGCCGTCTTCCGAAAACGAGGGCGTCGCCAGGCCCAGTGTCGGATCGATACTCGCCGTGAAATCGTTCTGATCGATGGGCTCCGAAAACGTCATCGAAATCGTCGAGCTCGTTGCGACATTGGTCGCATTGTTCGACGGCACGGAGGAAATCAGCGTGGGCGCCGTGCTGTCGGTTGTGCCCGAGGTGTGGAAGGTGGACTCGGAGTTGTCCATCAGGTTGCCGGCCTCGTCCGAAACACCGGTGAACGATACCGTGTACAGCAGGCCGGGGCTCAGCGGGTTGTTCGGGCTCACGATGAAGTGCACGTTGTCGTTGCTGGTGATTGTCACGGGCACATCATTGACACCGGCTCGAAGCGCGAATGAGCTTTCGAAATTTCCCTCCGACAGCGGCTCCGAGAAGGTGAATGACAGCGAGTCCGTGGTGCTCACATTGTTGGCGTTTCCCGCCGGAGATTGAAACACGATTGCGGGAGGGGTTTGATCGGGCGTGGCCGATCCGGCGAACTCCTTCGCGGTACCGTTCGCGATTTCGTTGCCGTTCACATCCTCGACGTTGTTGACGGTCACGCGATAGCCGACGACGGTCATGGAGGTGCCGGTCGTGAGCGTGACAGTGCGTCCGTCGGAGAGCAGCGATGCGTTGGTCACTGCAACGGGATCGCCCGGAGCGAGGGTCACGCCCGGAGACGGGGAAGGTGATGTTTCCACGATGGAGTAGTTACCTTCGTCTTCCGCGCTGGTGCGGTCGACATTTTCGCTGAACCTCACATTGACGTGATTGACGTCCACGCTGGTTACGCTCGCAACCGCGGGGGCGGTGGTGTCGGGACCCGTGGGTGGGTTGTTGTCGTCGTCGCTGCACGCTGCAAATGCAAATGCGGTGGCTGCCGCGGCAACCAGCGCCGAATAACGAAACCATGTCTTCATATGCCTATCCTCGTCTTGTGTATGAGTGCATCCTCCGCGGGGACGTGAAGTGTAAGGAAGATAGGTCTGCGCGGACAGCCGACGCGTTACCCGCTTGTACGGATTCGCGTCCTGTCGTACGCTGACGTTCTCCTCGTCCAGCCAGCCCGCGAGGCCGGAAGCTGCCCGCCAACGCGGTTTTCACGTTCCGGCTCATTCCCTACGGAGGCCCTGCAATGCGCGCCCTGACAACACTTTCGCTTCTTGCTCTGTTCCTCCTGGCCGGCAATGTGTGCGCTACGCCAGTACATCTGTGGAGCCACAACTACGGTGATTCCGACGATCAATTCACGGATGCCTTGTTCACAGATCCAGCCGGCAACGTGTTCCTGGTGGGCTCTTTCTACGGCTCGATAAACATCGCGACGCCGTACACGAGCCTGGGCCGGCGCGACGCCATCCTGGCCAAGTGGGATGCCAACGGCAATCCGCTGTGGAGCAGACGTGTCGGGTTCAAAAGCGTCGACACCGGTTGGGCGGGAACGACGGACGTCGACGGCAACGTCATCATGACGGGTTCAACGGGCCCGCATCCCGGAGAGCGCGATGCATTCATCGCGCGCTACTCAGCAAACGGCACGCAACAGTGGATCAAGTACTTCGTCGCCGGCATCGACTCGATTGCATATGTGCAGCGGGTGGCATGCGACGGCACCAAGCACATACTCGT
>DATNGX010000129.1:0-4595 GCA_035605755.1 Candidatus Krumholzibacteriia bacterium | reverse complement strand
CGGAATGCGGATGTCGAAGGTGAGAATGGCGTTGATGAGCGGGCGCAGCGGCTGGTTGGTGCGCACGATGGCGCTGCCGGGTGGCACCTTCACACTCTTGGTGTTGGTACCCTCCCAACTCAGCGCATTGGAGAGTGTGGTTTCTTTCGTGGTGCGTTCCACGTCAATGTGCTGCGCCTCGAGTTTCTCGACAAGTCGATCAAGGCGGGTCTGATTCGTGCCTCGTACGAGAACAAAAGACGCCGCTTTGGATTTCAGATTCGCCTGCTTCTCGGCGAAGTAGTCGTTGAGTAATTCCTTCCGGTTCGCGGCTATCGCCGCGATATTGGCCATCGATCCAATGAACTGGTGGTGCACCGTTTCGCGGTACGTCATGATGGTGCCGTCGGGACGCTTCACCTGCGAGCCGTCCACGCCCGCCTGCTCGAACAACATTCCGATCGCGCCCAGGTAGATTCCGTACGAGCTGCCGTAGCCCGGGTAAATCTCTTCGTTCCATTCGCGCGTGTAATAGCTCCAGCCGAATTTGTCGAATGCAGCCGCGTGCGATCGGGCCACGCGCTCCCACCACTTGTGGATGTAGCTCGTCATGTATGGATTGAACGGCTCGCGCGGCGGCGAGATCAGATACTGATCGAACGGCCCCATCTCGTGGCAATCGAGAACGTAGTGGGGCATCCATTCCATGATGGCTTTGGTCTTGCCGCGCGTCTCCGGGTGCACCTGGGCAAACCAGTCGCGATTGAGATCGAAGAGATAATGATTGGTGCGGCCGTAGGGCCACATGCCGGTGTGGCTCATGCTCTGGATGTCGTGACTCGGGGTCACGCTGTTCCACGCGGTGAGCTGCGTGATCCAGCGCGAGCGGCCGTCGGGATTCTCGGACGGATCGATGATCACCACGCAGTTGTCGAGGATCTGTTTGGTGGCGGCGTCGGTGCCGGCCATCAACTGATAGGCGAGCTCGAGCGCGGCGTCGCAGCTCGAGAGCTCGTCGCCGTGAATTCCGTACGCCATCCATGCCACGGCGGGCATGTGATCGATGAGCTTTTTCGGATCCGCGCCACCCAGCGTGCGCGGGTCGGCCAGTTTCAGACAGTTGGCGCGAATCTCTTCCAGCCGTCCCGCGTTCGCATCCGACGCGACGACGAGATAGACGAGCTTGCGTCCCTCGTAGGTTTCGCCGTAGCTGCGCAGCTCCGCGTTGGGGAACTGGTCGAGATATTCGAAATACTTGAGGAGATCCGCATGCGGGGCCGGCTTCGATCCCACCGGGTAGCCCAGCACCTGGTCGGGCGACTGGATGTCGTCCTTATAGGTGCCGTCGGGCCAGAAGGGGGCGTCGTAAGTGCCGGCGCCCGGGTTGGGGGAGACGCGCATGGCCTGGGGGTCCACCTGCGCAAAAACGCAGGCGGCCGAAAGAGCCATCACGAAAAGACACAGACACGCGGCCTGGATGGATCGCATGGGTAGCTCTCGCTTGGGTGGAAAGGATCGGTCTAAAGGGTTGGGCATTCGCCTGTTGCGGCGCCGTCTGGCACCGGTCCGGGAGGGCGACTCTACGGGAACCGGCGGGGCCTGTCAAATCGCTCGAAACTCCGTAAACCTTTTGCCCGCTTGGGCCGTCTCATCCTTGTGACGGCTCGCGCCCCGCGGGCCCGATACCCAGGAGGAGAAAGAATGAAAAGACTTCAATGGATCGCGCTCGCGCCGGCCCTGCTGGTGCTGGGCATGGCCGTCACCGAGGACGCTGCGGCGAAAGTCAGCGAAACCATCCACCAGGTTTACGACACCAGCTCGCACCCGCTCCTGCGGGTCAAGAATATCAATGGAGATCTCAGCGTCGAAGGCTGGGACAAGAACCGGATCGAAGTGACGGCGGTCAAGAGCGCCAAGAATCAGGAAGACCTCGACAACGTGCAGGTCTTTGCCGAGAAGAACGGCGACCGCGTCAGCATCCGTGTGGAGTACAAACACGACCGCGACGAATGGGACCACAACCAGACCGGGAGCGTGGATTTCACCATTCACGTGCCGAAGGGAACCGAGATCGACAAAGTCGAATTCGTGAACGGTGACATCGACATCACCGGTATTGAAGGTGACGTGGAAGCGTCGTCGGTCAACGGCGAAGTCACGGGCCAGAAACTGGGCGGCGAGGTTGCGCTCAGCACTGTCAACGGCGGAGTCGAGCTGGTTGCCACCGGCGACATCAGCTCCGTCCGTTTGAACTCCGTGAACGGCGACATCTCGCTGGTGCTGCCCAAGAAATTCGATGCGCGTATCGAAGCCGGCACGCTCCATGGCGACATCACCGCCATCGACGGCGCGGATGTAGATGCCACCCGGTTCTCGGGCACATCGATGCGCGCCACGCTGGGCAAGGGGACGATGCGCGTGGATCTGAACACAGTCAATGGTAGTATCGAGATCAGGCGCGAAGGAGAAAGCGGGTCAAAGGACCGGAGTTGACAGCGCGCCGGACGTGGGGCCGGGAGGTTGGTGACATGCAAGCACGGGATACGCGGGGTCGGCGCGAATGCAGGACGAGCGAGAACTGGTACAACGGATACAGGCGGGAGATGCATCCGCATTCCGCGAATTCGTCAGGCTTCACCAGCGTGACGTGTACGGGCTCGCGTATGACCTGTGCGGCAATCATCACGACGCCGAGGACCTGTCGCAGGAAGTCTTTATCAAGGTGCACCGGGGCATCGGGAGTTTTCGCTCGGATGCAAAACCTGGTAGCTGGCTGTATCGGATCACGATGAACACATTTCTGGATTCAAAGCGACGCAAACCGGTGCATCTGGTCAGTCTGGATGCGCCGCGCGAAGGCGAGTCGGGTGCCGATCACCCGGTCGACATGCCGGCGCCGACCGCCGGTCCTGACCGGGTGACGCACTCGGCGCAGGTACGCGCGGATGTGGATGCGGCGCTGGACGCATTGAGCTCGCAGGAGAGAACCGTATTCGTCATGCGCCACTATCACGACATGCCCATCCGGGATATTTCATCGTCGTTGTCGCTCGCGGAAGGAACCGTGAAGAGCATGCTCTTCCGCTCCGTCCGCAAGCTCCGAGACCGTCTTTCCCAGTACGAAGGAGAGGCGGGTGATCTGGCATGACCCACGAGAGCGCGCAGCAATACATGGTTGAGGCGTTGTACGGCGAGCTCGACGCCGCGCATGCGCACGAGTTCGAAGCGCACGTGTCGTCGTGTGCGGAATGCGCTTCGTTGTACGAAGAAATGCGGGCCACGACGGCCGCGATGAACGATCGCCGTCGTCCCGATCCCGGAGAAGCGTACTGGAATCAATACTACGCCCGGCTCGAAGCGCGCATGCAGCGCGAGACGACCGTGGTGGATAACGCGCGCATCACGGCGCGGCGGCGGTCCTATGTGTCGTGGGGATACCGTGTGGCCGCCGCCGTTGCCGTGCTTGCCGCGGGCGTGTGGCTGGGCCGTTCGACCATGAACAACACAACGTCGACACAGCCCGGTACCCAGGTGGCGCGCAATACCGCACAACCGGAAACGAACAATTCTCTAAGCCCGGATACCACGCATTTGGTGCCGGACGACAACGTCCCCGCACGCAATAAGGACCACGGTCCCATGGACGGTCCGTCGCGCTCGACCGAGCCGCCGCGGAGCGGCGGCGGTGTTCAGCTTGCGTCCGTCGATGTGCGCGCACGCGACTATATCGATCGCTCGCAGGTGCTGCTGCTCGAGCTGGTCAATACGAATCCCGACACCACGCGCGCCGGTGCCGGCGAATACCGCGCGCAGCAGGTGCGCGCCAGAGCACTCGTGCGCGAAGCGTCCACGCTGCGCGACGATCTGCCCGGCGGCGACAACCGCCGTCTGCGCGAGCTCGTCACCGAGCTGCAGCTGGTGCTGCGCGAGATTGCCAACCTGGAAAGCCAGAACGATCAGAAGGCAGTCCAGATCATTCGCAACCGCGTCGACCGTGAGGGCGTCCTATTGAAGATCGACGTCGAACAGATGCGCGACCAGAACGACACCACAAAGAAAGCAACACCGAAGCGCGACGGCGCGATCGATTGAAGAACACCCCCAGGAGACAGTCATGAAACTGCATCGCTCAATTATCATGATGTTCACGGCGGCAGCGCTGTGCATCACATCATCCGCCGAGGCCGGCACCACGCCGAAAGCACCGAAGGCGAAAACCACGCCGGTGACACCGGTGCCGCCGACCACGCCAACCACGCCGGTGGCGCCGCAGGCGCCCGCTCCCAGTACCGAGCGCGGCGCGTACGAGCAGATCAAGAACATGATCTACGACGCCCAGTACCAGCAGGCGTACGACGGCTCGACGCGCTTTCTCAAGAAATATCCCAAGAGCTCGAACGCCGAGGAAGTGTCGTTCTGGAAGTGCTACGCCCTGCAGCGCGCCGCGCGCGACATGGGCAAGTCATTCGACTGCTACCAGACTTTTCTGACGCAGTATCCGAACGGCAACTGGTCCGATGATGCGCGCGCCGAATATGCCAAGGTGGCGAAGCGCCTCGCCAAGGCGGGAGATCCCCGCGGCAAGATGGCGCTGGACCAGCTCAACCAGACCGACG
>DATNGX010000128.1:0-8352 GCA_035605755.1 Candidatus Krumholzibacteriia bacterium | reverse complement strand
GCGCGCGCGACCGGCATGGTCGGCACGACCAGCGGCAGCATGACGGCCATGACGCAATCACCCACCATGGCGCAGCCGCTCACCGCCGAAGGCACCATCGTCGGCACGTTCCAATACATGTCGCCCGAGCAGTTGGAAGGCAAAGAGACCGACGCGCGTGGTGACATCTGGGCGCTCGGTTGCGTGCTCTATGAAATGGCGACGGGAGCGCGCGCGTTCGAGGGCTCCAACCAGGCGAGCCTGATTTCATCCATCATGCGCGATCAGCCACGCGCCATGAGCGAGCTCGTGCCCATGGCGCCGCCGGCGCTGGATCGCGTCGTGTCGCTGTGTCTCGCCAAAGATCCCGACGATCGCTACCAGAGCGCGCACGACGTGCGGCTCGCTCTGGATATGATTCGCGATAGCAGTGGGACAACCGCCGCGGGAGCGGCGGTCCTTGCACGGCCGAAGCGTTCCACCGCATCGTTGCTCTGGCTTGTTGGAGGAATCGTCATCGGTGCGGCGCTCGGGTTTGGGGCGTCGCGCTGGTTTACACCTGCGCCGCAGGTGTCTCCAGCACGCGTTTCGACGCTCGTCAATTCTGGAGCGGACCAGCAGCCGGTTGCGTCGCCGGATGGAAAGACAGTCGCGTTTGCATCGGCGCGAACGGGGAAGTCGCGCATCTGGATCAAGCAGCTCGCAAGCAGCGACGAAGTCGCACTCACCGACGGCGAAGACAGCCAGCCCCAGTTTTCGCCCGACGGTTCGCAAATTCTATACGCGCACAGTGATCCCGACGGCAGCTCCCTGTGGCGTGTATCGATCGTGGGGGGACAGCCGCGCCGGCTCGTGGAGAACGCAGTGGAAGGCGCATGGTCGCCGGACGGCAAGCAACTTGGCTTCCTGCGCCTGTCGGACAATCTGAAGCAGGGCGAAGTGTGGCTCGCCAACGCCGATGGATCGGGTGCACGCCGCGTTCACGCCAACGAGAGCTCGCTACGCTGGCTCTCGTGGTCGCCCAACGGGGACCGGATGATGACGGCGACAATTCCGCTCGCAAACGCCGCCGTCTATTACCTCATGATTCCCACCAACGGCGACTCGGTCAAGACCGTGTCGCCGATGGCCGGCCTGTCGCTCACGAGCAATCCGGTGTGGCTCGGCTCCGGTGATCGCATTGCGTACGCCATCGTGGAGGCGCGTGCTACCAGCTCCACCGGCCAGGCCTCGCGCATCGTCGAGCAATCGCTGCGCACGGGCAAGGTGCGCGAGCTCCTGAGTCTCCCCAGCAGTGTCCTGAACCTGGCCGTGATTGGAAACGGACAACTGCTGTTCGGCATCAACCAGTCCTCGCAGAGCCTGGTACTCGTCGATCATCCTGGAACCGCGGACGCGCGCGAGCACTGGCTCACGCGCGGGGCCAGCATCGACCGCCAGCCCACGTTTTCTCCCGATGGAAAACACGTGCTCTTTTCGAGCAACCGCAGCGGCAATCTCGACCTGTGGGAGATGGACGTCGAAACCGGCGCGCTGTCGCGCATCACCGATCATCCCGGCAACGACTGGGACCCCGCCTACACGCCCGACGGACGCAACATTCTGTGGAGCTCGGATCGCAGCGGCGTGTTCGAGATATGGGAAGCGGCCGTGGATGGGACGGGTGCGCGCCAGATTTCGAAAGATGGAGTCGACGCCGAGAATCCAGGCATGACACCCGATGGGCAATGGGTGCTGTTCCTCTCGGGCCGCCCCGAGCTCGCGGGCGCGTGCAAGATGCATCCCGACGGATCGGATGTCACGTCGCTCGTAAAAGGTGTGAACCTGCCGGAGTTATCGCCCGCCGGGGATTTGTTCTCGGCGCCGTCCGGGATCGGACAGCGAACCGGCCGCTACCTCGGCGTCTTTCACATGAGCGATGGCAAGGATATCGCACACATCACGCTCCGCGTCAGCGTCACGGTGCCGCTCGGGCGCTCGCGTTGGGCGGGGGATCGGCGTCTCGCGTACATCGATCGCGACGACGAAGGCAACTTCGGCATCTTCGTGCGCGACATCACGGACCATGGCGCGGGTGCACCGCGTCCGTTCGCCGGATTCGACGCGCTGACGCCGACCGAATCGTTCGGCGTCGCCCGCGATGGCTCGCGTGTCGTGCTGTCGGTGCGCAATTCAGTCTCCAGCATTGCGGTGGCGGAAAATGTGCCGGGCATCGACGCGCCGGCGGGGCATTCGCAATGAGCATCGCTCCCGGAACCCGGCTCGGTCCTTACGAAATCCTCTCGCCGCTCGGCGCGGGCGGGATGGGCGAAGTGTATCGTGCCCGCGACGGGCGGCTCGGTCGCGACGTTGCCATCAAAGTGCTTCCGCAACATCTCTCCGCGAACAGCGAAGTACGCGCGCGTTTCGAACGCGAAGCCAAAACCGTCTCGTCGCTGAACCATCCCAATATCTGCACGCTCTTCGATGTCGGCCGCGAGGGCGACACCGACTACCTGGTGATGGAGCTCGTCGAAGGCGAGACGCTGGCGCAGCGGCTGTCGCGCGGCGCGCTTCCGGCACCCGAAGTGCTGAAGCTGGGGGCGCAGATCGCGGATGCGCTCGATCGCGCGCATCGCGCCGGTGTGATTCATCGCGATTTGAAGCCGGGAAATGTCATGCTCACCCGAACCGGCGCCAAATTGATGGACTTCGGTCTCGCGCGCGGAGTGGGTCTGGCCGGCGCGCCGGGAAGCGGCGTCTCCATCACCGGCCTTACGCAGTCGCCGACCATTGCGCAGCCGCTCACCGCCGAAGGCACCATCATCGGCACCTTCCAGTACATGGCGCCGGAGCAATTGGAAGGCAAGGAGGCCGACACGCGCAGCGACATCTGGGCGCTCGGTTGTGTGCTCTATGAAATGGCCACCGGCACGCGCGCGTTCGAGGGCAAGAGCCAGGCCTCGCTCATCGCGACCATCATGCACACCGATCCGCGCCCGCTGCGTGAGCTCGCACCGGCCACGCCGGAATCGCTCGATCGCCTCATTCGCGAATGCCTCGCCAAGGATCCGGAAGAAAGGCGGCAGAGCGCGGGCGACGTGCGCCGCGAGCTCGGCAAGATTGCGCGCGGGGATGACACCGTCGCGACAGCGGCTCCGGCAGCGAAATCGGCAATGACGCGCACGATCGTGATTGCGGCCGTGGCCGCGGCGGCCGCAGCGTTCGGGTCATTTTTCGTGTCGCACTGCGGAGAGAAGAAGAGCACCGCGCCGGAACAGATTGCATTCACGATTCCCGCGCCTCCCGGAAGCCGTTTCCGCTTCACCATCGACGAAGATGGAACGCGGCTCGCACCACCGTGCATTTCTCCCGACGGGAGACAGATCGTGTTTGGTGTCGTCGACGCATCCGGTCAGCGTATGTTGGTTCGCCGTTCGCTCGACGAGCTGGCGGTGCACACGATTACCGGCTCCGTGGAAGGCCGGATCCCGTTCTGGTCGCCGGACAATCGCACGGTGGGTTTTTTCTCCGACGGAAAGCTGCGCAAAGTGTCCATCGCGGGTGGCTCTCCCGTCACGGTGGCGGACGGCGCGCCCAATGCGCGCGGTGCGGCGTGGAGCGCGCGGGGAGTCATTCTGTACACGCCCAGTGCCAACTCCGGACTCTACAAGGTCTCCGCCGACGGCGGCGTTCCGGAACAGGTGACGTTTCCAGACACCACACTGCCCGATATCTCGCATCGCTGGCCCATATTCATGCCCGACGGCGAGCAGTTTGTGTTCCTCGTGTGGACGAACAACGCCGCGGTGCGCGATTCGGTTGGTGGTTTGTACCTGGGCAATCTGAGCTCACACGACGTGAAACGGATTGCACCCGCATCATCGTCGGCAGCCTATGTCGACGGCTCGCTGATATTCGCGCGCGACGGCGCGCTGGTCATTGCTCCCTTTGATCTGGCACGCGCTTCACTGGGAGAATTGAAGCCGACCGACCAGCGCGTCGGCTGGGATCCGGGAACCGGAGGCGCACTGTTCACCCTGTCCAGCAACGGCACACTCCTGTGCCGCGAAAACGCCGCGCTCGGGCAGGCCCGGCTGGTGTGGTTCGATCGGTTCGGAGCGCCGGGCGATACCATCTCCGGACCGGCCAATTTTCGCGCCATCAACATTGCGCGCAATGGAAACGGTGCTGCCGTCTGTGCCGGCAACACGATGGGCGACGGCGATATCTGGCTGCTCGATTTCAACCGGCGTCTCATGAGCCGGTTCACGACCGGCACGGCCGATGAGCAGGATCCCCGGATCTCGATGGACGGCCGCAACATCGCCTACACATCCGACGTTGACGGGCCGTATCACGTGTTTACCGCCCCCGCCGATCGCAGTTTCCCGCCCCAAAAACACGCGCTCCCCGCCGACGATTGGAACCTGCTCGACTGGTCCCCGGATGGGAAGCTGATGCTGATGTCAACTTCGACACACCTGTGGCTGGTGGACGTCGCGACACGGCACGTCGAGCCCTTGCGACCGGTCTCGGGTTCGTTTGCATCATCGGCGGGATCCTTCTCTCCCGACTCGCGCTGGATCACATACTGGTCGTCAGATTCTGGCCGCGACGAGATCTACGCGGGGCCGTCCACAGCCGGTGGCGGCCAGTGGCAGGTTTCGACGAACGGCGGCTTGAGACCTCACTGGAGCAACGATGGGCGCGAAATCGTGTACACGAACCTCGATGGTGATCTGCTGAGTGCGCGCGTCGACACGCAGAACGGCTTTCGAACCGAAGCCCCTCGGCGTCTGTTCCGCATTGGACCTAACGCGGTGTGGGCCGCCTCCGGTGACCACACGCGCTTCCTCGTCGCGGTTCGCGCGGCCAGCGTGATCGATCCGCCCCTCAAGGTTGTTACCCACTGGCTGAGCCCTGCCCGCTGATCCACTTACATTGATCCAACCCCCAAAATGGGGGACCACCCGATTAGAACGCGACGTTGCACTGCCTAAGTTGTGGGCAGAAGCGAAGCGACATGCAAAACATCCTCGACCGGGCATGGCGTCCAGGAACGTAAACATCACACCGGGTGCGACAGTTGCGTTCCGGTCGCCGGTCCGGTCGAATGCGAGAAGACAATGGGCGCGACCGGAATCAGCCGGCCGCGCCCTCGCCCGAGTTGATCCCTTCCCATTGCCGACAAATTCGATGTAACTTCCCGTCGTGCGCCCCTTGTTGCGCACCCGGGAGGTGAGTTGATCCATGAGCGAGAAAGAACGTCTGTTCAAGCTGACCGAGTTTGCTGCATGCGCGGGTTGAGCCAGCAAGTTCAGCGCAGCGGGACTGCGCGAGGTACTTGCGAAGCTGCCGATGCCGGTTGATCCCAACGTGCTCGTGGGTCACTCGGGGAGCGACGACGCGGCTGTTTATCGCCTGAGCGACGACGCTGCGTTGGTGCTCACGGTGGATTTCTTCACGCCCATCGTCGATGACCCCTACGACTTCGGGCGCGTCGCGGCCACCAACTCACTGTCCGACGTGTACGCCATGGGCGGCCGGCCGGTAGTGGCGCTCAACATTGCCGGATTTCCGGAAGGAAGCATTCCGCCCGACGTGCTGGGTGAGATCATCCGCGGTGGCGCCGACGTGGCGCGCGCGGCGGGAGTTTCCATTGTCGGGGGCCACACCGTGAACGACCCGGAAGTGAAGTACGGGCTCTCGGTGGTGGGATTGATCCACCCGCTGCGCGTGGTGCGCAACGCCGGCGCGCGCGCGGGCGACGCGTTGATTCTGACCAAACCCATCGGCACCGGTGTGCTCGCCACCGCTCTCAAGGCGGGAAAACTTTCAGAGGAGAAGACGCGTGCCCTGGTCTCGTCGATGACGCTTCTCAATCGCGAGGCCGCGGAGTACATGCTCCTCCACGAGCCGCACGCGTGCACCGATATCACCGGCTTCGGCCTGATCGGTCACGCCAACGAGATGGCCGAGGGCAGTGATGTGACCATCGTGATTCATTCCGCGCAGGTGCCGCTGCTCGACGGAGCGCGCGAGTGTGTCGAGCGCGGCTTTGTCCCCGGCGGAAGCAAGAACACGCAGAAGTTCCTCACGCCGCGCATTTCGATTGCCCCTTCCGTCGACGCGACGACGCAAACACTGCTCTTCGACGCGCAGACGTCGGGTGGTTTGCTGGTCGCCGTTGCCCCCATGCATGCGCCCGCGTTTCTTGCCGAGCTCAAACCCAATCATCCCCAGGCCGCGATCATCGGCGAGGTCGTCTCACGCCGCGACGTTCACATCGTTGTGGACTAGCATCACTGCCGGCTCCAGTAGTCGCGAACGTCGTCGGGTACATGTCGCGTTGATTCATCCTGCGCATTTTTCCACTCCCACCGGTGGGAGTCCGGACTCGTTGCTCTTTTTCTCTCGTCGCGCCGCTGTTTTCTGGCCGCCGGACTGTGCCGCTCTCGGTACTCGTTGAGTACCAGCTTGATCACGTCAGCGAAGGAAGAATCGAGAGCGTGCCCGCCCATCAAGCCGCGGACTTCCTCGAAGAGCGTAAGGAACTCCTCGTCTGCCAGGAACTGGACGAACACTTTCTCCACGGCTGGAATGCGATCCCGGTATTGCTCCGGAATGGCCTGTTTGAACGCCCGATCCAGCAGTGCTGTGTTCAGATCCCGGGGTTGAGGCAGAGGGACATGCACATACCGGATGCGGTCCCGAAGCGCGGCTGCCGGGCGATACTCCGAGATCAGCCGTTCAACTTCGCGCCGCGAAGCGCCGCGGACACGCTTCACAATCTCATCGTGGTTGTCGTCCGTGATGATTCCCTCGATCATCGCCAGGGTCATGATGCAGACCTCGCGGTTGCGGAGATAACCAAACAACTCCGGATAGCGACGGCAGCAACGAGCCGCCTGGATTCGCCGCCCCGCCTGCGACGAGGAGTACTTAATACGCCGCACGCAGAAATCGAACACCGAGCTGTAGCCGAGCTCGAGGAATGTCTTTCTACGCTCGAGATCATTGATGAAGTGGAGCATCTTGATGGTTGCGCCATGCTCGATACCGGCGGTCATCTCGAACTGATGAATGAACTCTTTATCGTCGAGTTCGCGAAGCAGAGTGGGAATGATTTGATCTTCGTTGTGGACATGCACAGCAGAACCTCCGTGTTCGAGTGAAAGGAGGAGGAGCTACCGAGAATATATACGACGCAATATTGACTTTGCGAATTGCTGCGTATCGCAAGATCTCTCGAGCGATTGCGAAAGAAATGAAATGTGCGAGAACGACGATCAGGCGAGAGCAGAAGCGGCGCAACGCACTCCTCTGCGTGTACTGCAGGAATTTGAAAAAGTGATTTCAAGAACCCGTCAAAGACATTCTTTTCACAAGAAAAGATTTCTTCGATGCAAGCGCGGCGGGAGCGAGCCGTTACGTTGCTCGCGATTCGCCGCGCGCTAAGAGCGCAACGATCGCGGCCACAAAAAAACCCCCGGGGAGAAGAACCCCGGGGATTTTCGGGAGGAAGGCGCGCTCGGGAGCGTGTGTGCCTGTCTAGAAAACGGATGCTTTGAGTTGCGGCGACGGGCGGCGCGGCGTGTCGACCGCGACGGTGCGGTTGTCGGCGCCGTCCATGAGGGCCGCCGCGATGCTCGACATGTAGGCGTCGCGGACTGAATTGAAGCGAACAATGTCGCTGGCCTTGATGGGATCACGCGCCGGAAGCTCGAGCTTCTTGGGGTTCACCCAGCCGCCGTTCTTCATGATGCGGTAGCAGACGTGCGGGCCGGTGGCGTAGCCGGTCTGGCCCACGAAACCGATGCACTGGCCCTCTTTCACGCGCGTGCCGCTGCGCACACCTTTCGCGAAACCGGCCATGTGCAGGTAATACGTTTCATAATTCTTGCTGTGACGGATCTTCACGTAGTTGCCGTTGCCGGTCTGCCAGTGCGCCGCCACCACCAGGCCGTCGCCGGTGGAGTAGATGGGCGTGCCGACGGGTGCGCCGTAATCGGTTCCGAAGTGCGGCTTGTACACCTTCTGCACCGGATGGTAACGACGGCGTGAGAACGCCGAGGTGATGTGCGTGAACTTGAGCGGTGCGCGGCGCATGGCCTTCTGCATCGACGAGCCGTCCACATTGTAGAAGCCCACCGAACCGCCCGCGGGGGTGAAGCGCACCGCGTTGAACTCGCGGCCTTCATTCACCACGCGCGCGGCGAGCACATCGCCGACCACCGCGTGTCCGGTTTCGTACGTGCGCACTTCGTAGAGCATGACGTACTGGTCGCCGCGGCGGAGATCCTGCGCGAAGTCGACCGTCCAGCCGAAGATGTCGTCGAGCGACGTGGCCAAGGACGTCTCCGCGCCCTGGTCGTCGAGCGACGCAAAGAT
>DATNGX010000127.1:0-2843 GCA_035605755.1 Candidatus Krumholzibacteriia bacterium | reverse complement strand
CGGTCGTTCCATCGGGTTTTACGGACAGGGCAAATTGCGCCGTCTCGATCTGGCCACCGGATCGATCGTCACGCTTGTCGATGGCGTCACGTCCGCGCGCGGCGGTGCGTGGTCGAAAGACGGTGTCATTCTTTACGAGGTGGACTACGGGTCACCGTTGTCCCGCATCTCCGAGTCGGGCGGGACACCGCAGGCGGTTACCGCGCTCGACACCACCATGGAATCCACGCATCGCTTTCCGCAGTTCATGCCCGATGGCAAGCACTTCATCTATATGTCCGCGAATCACCGCGACGCGGCCGGATCCCGGTCGGGGATTTATTTCGGCTCGCTGGATGGCGGCAAGCCGGTGCGCGTGCTGACTTCTCGCAGCAGTGCGCGATACGCGAACGGGTTTCTTCTCTTCGTGCGCGACAGCACGCTGATGGCCCAGGAATTCGACCCGGCCAGCGGTGCCACGCGCGGCGAGGCACGCGCATTGCCGGACGCGGTGCACTTCGATCAATCGACATGGAATGCGCCCATCACCGCGAGCGACAATGGTGTCCTGGTCTACGGAGTGGGCGGAAGCTCCGGCAATAATCGCTTGAGCGCGTACGACCGTACCGGCCGGCGCCTCCGCAATCTCTCTCCGGTCGGCAACATTCTGACCGTCAACGCGACACCCGACGGACGACGCGTCGCGTTCGAGTGGCAGCAACTGCCATTCGCGGACGTGTGGAGCGTCGATGTCACGACCGGCACGCGTTCGCGCGTGACGATCAGCACAGACGACGAGAACTCCCCGGTGTGGATGCCGGACGGAAAGAGTCTGATCTATGCCGGCGGCCGTCAGGCCGGTGCCAGGGACAGCGATGGATACAACATTTACAGCGTGCGCGCCGATGGTTCCGCCGAGCCGCGCCGTATCCTCGCCAAAACGAACGAAGGGGATGTGTGGCCGCTCGACGTCACCAGCGATGGCCGGTGGCTGCTCCACGGTGTGGGATCGATTTCCGGCAACAAGGCGATCGGCTCCCTGTGGATCAAGGCGCTTGGCAGTGACAGCGCGTCGCAGATGCTCCTGCCCAAATCGGAAGGGTTTTTCAGCGCACAATTTTCCTTTGATACGAAGTGGATCGCGTTCGATGCGACGGTGTCGGGGCGCTCCGAGGTGTACATCTCGCCGCGGCCCGCCGCCGGCGAGGCCTTTTCGGCGCGCTGGCAGATTTCCAAATCGGGCGGACAGCGTCCGCGCTGGCGCGGCGACGGCCGCGAGCTCTATTACCAGCGTCCCGATGGAATGATCGTGGCGGTGGGTATCGACGCCAGCGGCGGCGAGATTCACACCGGACCCGAGACGCCGCTCTTCCAGGCATTCCAGCGCATGGATGTGCAGACCATGGACGTCTCCGCCGACGGCCAGACGTTTTTCATCAATACGCTGGGTGGCGATGATGCGGAGCCGCTCGCGGTGGTCACCAACTGGCTCCAGACCCTGCGCACGCACTAGCCATGTCACTCACGGTCGGAACCAAACTCGGGCCCTACGAGATTCTCTCGCCGCTCGGTGCGGGCGGCATGGGCGAAGTGTATCGCGCGCGCGACACGCGCCTCGGCCGCGACGTGGCGATCAAAGTTCTTCCCCAACATCTCTCATCAAACAGTGAAGTCCGCGCGCGCTTCGAACGCGAAGCGAAGACGGTTTCATCGCTCAATCATCCCGGTATCTGCACTCTCTTCGATGTCGGCCGTGACGGCGACACCGACTATCTGGTGATGGAACTGATCGAAGGCGAGACGCTCGCGCATCGTCTCGAAAAGGGCGCAATGCCGGCGGCCGATGTGCTGCGTATTGGCGCGCAGATCGCGGATGCGCTCGAGCGCGCGCACCGTGCCGGCGTTGTGCACCGCGACCTGAAGCCCGGCAACATCATGCTGACACGGAGCGGCGCCAAGCTCATGGACTTCGGGCTCGCGCGTGCGACGGGTGTGGTGGGAGGAAGCGGAAGTGGTTCTGCGCTGACACATTCTCCCACCGTCGCGCAGCCACTCACGGCGGAAGGAACCATCGTCGGCACCTTTCAGTACATGGCGCCGGAACAGCTGGAAGGTCGCGAGACGGACACGCGCAGCGACATCTGGGCGCTGGGTTGCGTGCTGTATGAAATGGCAACCGGCAAGCGAGCCTTCGAGGGCTCGACACAGGCGAGTCTCATTTCCGCAATCATGCGCGATGAGCCGCGATCGATGAGCGAGCTCGCGCCACTCTCGCCATCATCGCTGGAGCGCTGCGTGAAACAATGCCTGGCCAAGGATGCCGAAGATCGCTGGCAGACGGCGGGCGATCTGCGCCGCGAATTGCAGTGGATTGCTTCGGGCAGCTCGGTTGCAAGCGCGGCGGTCACCGGCACGGAGCCGCGCCGGCGCCGGGCCTCTCCGGCCCGGGTCGCGGCCGGGGTTTTTGCTCTCGCAGCGGTTCTGCTTGCGGCCGCATGGTGGGTGTCGCATCGATCGCCGGTGTCGCAGCCCGAATACACCGCGCGGACCTACCGGCCCATCTCGATCTTCAATGCTGTATTCGCGCCTGATGGCAAAACCATTGTGTTCAGCGCAGCGCCGGAGGGAAATGTTCCGCGTCTCTACATTATTCGTCCCGAAAACCCTGACCCGCAGGAATTCGGTGATCCCGGCACCCACCTTCTTTCCGTTTCATCGACGGGCGAGCTCGCCGTGCTCAAGAACGCGCGTTACCTGAGCCAGCGCATCTTCACCGGAACGCTCGCCCGCATGCCGCTCGGTGGCGGCGCCGCGCGCGAAGTGCTCGAGAACGTGCGCGAAGCAGCCTGGACGCCCGACGGTTC
>DATNGX010000126.1:0-3344 GCA_035605755.1 Candidatus Krumholzibacteriia bacterium | reverse complement strand
CACGAGATTATTGAACAGGAACGACGCTTCGCGCGACGCGTAGGAATCGAGCTGGTTGTCGCTCTTCAGGAACGACAGGCGCGTCACCACCAGATAGATGGACGCGAGCGCGGCCAGCGAAAGAAACGTCACGAAGTAATTGCCGATCGACGACTGCGCGAAGGCGTGCACCGACGACACGATGCCGCTGCGCGTCAAGAAGGTGCCGAAGATGGCGAGCAGATACGTGGCCAGAATCAGCACCACGTTCCACACCTTGAGCATGTTCTTGCGCTCCTGCACGATCACGCTGTGCAGAAACGCGGTGCCGGTGAGCCACGGCATGAGCGACGCATTCTCCACCGGATCCCAGGCCCAGTAGCCTCCCCAGCCCAGCTCCACGTACGCCCAGCGCCCGCCCAGCAGAATGCCGGTGCCGAGGAAGAGCCACGCAAACAAAGTCCAACGTCGCGTGAGCTTGATCCAGCCCGCGCCGAGCTCGCGCGTCAGAAGCGCCGCCATGCAGAACGCGAACGGCACCACCATGCCCACGTAGCCGAGGTACAACATGGGCGGATGAATCACCATCGCGGGATGTTGCAACAAAGGATTCAAACCGCGACCGTCGGGAGCGGTGAACGCCTGCAGGCCCGCGCCACCATGATCGACCATCAACCGCTCGAAGGGGTTGGCGGCGAACTTGTTCATGATGAGGAAGAACATCGACGTGACCGACAAAACACCGAGCGTGTACGGAATCAGTTTGCCGGCGTAATTGCGGTTACGCAGCGCGACGAGTGCTGTGTAGCCGGTGAGGATCAGCGTCCAGAAAAGCAACGAGCCTTTTTGTCCGCCCCACAGTGACGCGAGTTTGTAGAAGAAGGGAAGGTCGCGGTTGGAGTACTCGGCGACGTACTCGACCGAGAAATCGCTGCGCATGAGAAGCACTTCGAGCGCAACCACCGCCAGCACCACGAAGCCGAACATCGCGTACACGGAGCGCTCGCCGCTCTTGGCGAGCTCGCGACGGCCCGTCCTGGCGCCGTAGAAGAGCGCGAACAACGCATACGCGCAGAACGTCAGCGCGAGCGCGACGGCATAATTTCCAATTTGGATCACGGGTGGCTCCCGGGGAAGGTTGCGTGCGCGTCGCGCGGCATGCGCGCGTCACACGTCATCAGTAGGTGTTGCTCGTCTTCAGAGTTTCCGCCGGCGCGGCGTCCGCACCGGTAACACCCCCGGGGTGTTGGGCGTTGGTGCCGTACTTGGCCTCGTACTTGGATGCGCACTTGGCCTGGAGGTGATCCGCCTCGAAAGTACCGTCGGCGAGAACCTTGCCCTCCACCACGGCATCCGCGCGATCCTTGAACGTGTCGGGCACGGGCTGGCTGCCGACGTAGTTCACGCGCATCGAATGGTGCATGGTCTCCACATCCTGGGCCAGCACAAAGCTCACGTGCGTTCCGTCGCGCTCGATGGTGCCTTCTTTGACGAGCCCCGCCACACGCAGACGCTTCGACTGCGCGGCCGGCCCCATCGCGGACACCTCTTCGATGGTCTTGTAGTAGGCCTTGCTCTCGTTGTAACCGGCAAAGGCGAAATAGGCGATCGCGAGCAGGACGACGGCGATGCCGATGCCAAAGCGGACTTGTCTTTTCATGATGGAACCCTTGCTGTGGAGAGACCCGGAGAATATAAACCTAAACAGTCTTTTTTTCAACGAAACAGCCGTCGTTTCAGGAGACTACCACAACCCGGCCCCCGCCACCGGTCGATCCCGGGCATGTATACAAATAGACAATAATGAGCAATATTCTACATTTTTGACTGCCGGTGACCTCGTCTCGGCGACGGCATCCATTCAGCTAACAGACGGATCTAGAACAGGTTCGCGCGCTCGTGCCGGCCTGCCAACGTCATGGCACCGTCATTGCGGTTCTACACCGGACCGCTATATCAATGACGCACACACTTGTCAGAATTTTTCTCCCCGTCGTCGGACTTTGCCTCTCCGCGGCCGCATTTGGCGCCAGCGCACCGGCCGACACCACGTCACCGCGCACGCTCGATGACTACCTTCGGCTTGCCCGGTCCACGAACGCCTCACTGCATGCGGCCCAGTATCGCGCGGCCGGTGCGAAGGAACGCGTGGGCGCTGCCGGAGCGCTACCGGATCCCACGCTTCAATACGGCTATTACGTGAGTCCCGATCCCCTCAAGGGCCGCCAGGAGTTCATCCTCGCGCAGGAGTTTCCATTTTTCGGAAAGCGCGGTCTTCGTCGCGACGTGAGTGCCAGCGACGCGCACATCGAAGCCCACCGCGCGCGCGCCACCGCGCTCGATATCGATTTCGAAGTAAAAAGTACGTTCTACCAGTATGTCGGTCTGACCGAAACGGCACGGGTGCTGGTGTCGGAGTCGGACCTGCTGCGTCGCATGCGCGACGTGGCGCAGGTCCGTTACGCTTCGGGCACGTCGGAGCAACAGGAAGTCTTGAAGATCGAGTTGTCGCTCTCGCGGCTGGCCGACGAGGCCACCATCAACGCGCGCGACATCGCCTCCACACGCGCGTTTCTCAACGAGCTGATTGGACGCACCGCATCCTCACCGCTCGGCGATCCCGAGTGGAGTGTTCCCGACGTGACCGGCATTGACGTGCTCGCGATGCCGGACTCGGCGCGCGCGCGGCGTCCTGAAATGGCGGCAGCGCGTGAAGAGCTCCAGCGCGCGCACGCGTCGCAACGCCTCGCAAAGAAGGAGTACATCCCCGACTTCATGCTCGGCGTGGATTACGAATTTGGTGCGGACGCGGACGGCTGGTGGGAGCTCATGGCGGGCGTGAATCTCCCGATCTGGATCGGCAAGCGTCGCGCCATGGTGCGCGAAGCCGAGGCTATGCAGCAGAGCGCCGAGCACGAGTTGCAGGCCGTCACGCTGCGTACCGATCGCGAAGTGGAGGACGCCGCCGCACGGGCGCGCGCGGCGCGCGAGCGCTTCGATCGTTTCAAGACCGCCATTCTTCCGCAAGCCGAGGCGGCGTTCTCATCGTCGGAGGCGGGTTACCGCAGCGGACGCGTGGGATTCCTGGACTATCTCGACAGTGAGCGTGCGCTGCTCGAGACGCGGCGGGACTACGCCATGGTGATTGCGGAGCTCGGCGTGCAGGTGGCGGCGTTGGAGCGCGCGGTGGGAACCGCGAACGCAGTGAGCGGAAAAGAGAGCCGGTAGGAAGATGAAATCAAGAATGAACCCGATGCTGCTCGCGGTGTGCCTGCTGTCTGCAGCCATCCCGCTTGTATCCACGAGCTGTAATCACAAGAACGCCAAACAAGAGAAGCCGGGCGCGCACGCCGTCGTGTATCACT
>DATNGX010000125.1:0-13583 GCA_035605755.1 Candidatus Krumholzibacteriia bacterium | reverse complement strand
CATGGTCACCTTGAGGTCGTAGCGACCGGCCGGCACCGTAATCTTGTACGTGCCGTCGGCGGCCGCGACCCCGCCCCACGTGGTCCCCACCAGCATCACATTTGCGTAACTCAGCGGCTTCCCGTCCGTGTTTGCAATTTTTCCGGTGATGGTGCCGGGCTGTGCACGAGCAAGTGCCGGCGCGAGTAGCATGGAAATGACACAGAGCCATGAGCGGCGGGAGAAATTGGACACGGTCGAACCCCTTCCGGTTTCGCGCGCGACGCGGTCGGCGCATCGTCGTGTGGGGTCCGAATTTTATTTCGCGTGGGTATGCCGGCGGCTGATGCGGGGCGTCCGCAACCGGATTGCTGTTCGTGTGGGGATGTCGTCGTCGCGCGGTGGATCGAGCGCAACGTTCTGTCGTGTGGGATTCGCGGGCAATATAGGAGCGTGTGAAGCGCTCCGTCAACAACTATTGCGTGCGACTACTTTTCGTACAGCCAGCACGCGGTGCGATGTCCCGCTTCGTATTCCTTGAGCGGCGGTGTCTGCTCGCGGCAGATGGACATGGCGTGGGGGCAGCGGGTGTGGAACGCGCAGCCTTTGGGCACGTTGGCGGGGCTGGGCACATCGCCGGGAAGAAGAATGCGCTGGCGGCGTTTGGCCGGGTCGATGCTCGGCACGGCCGAGAGCAGCGCCTGGGTGTATGGATGCTTGGGCGCCCGGTACAGATCGGGGGCGGGCGCAATTTCGACGATGCGACCGAGGTACATGACGGCGACGCGGTCGCTGATGTACTCGACCACACCGAGGTCGTGTGCAATGAACAGATAGGTGAGACCGAGCGCGTCCTGCAGATCCTTGAGCAGGTTGATGATCTGGGCCTGGATCGACATGTCGAGGGCACTCACGGGCTCGTCCGCGATGATGAGGTCGGGACTCACGGCCAGCGCGCGCGCGATACCGATGCGCTGGCGCTGGCCGCCGGAGAATTCGTGCGGGTAGCGGCTCATGTGCTCGGCCGGAATGCCGACGCGGTCGAGAAGCTCGGCGACGCGCGCGCGCACGGCATCGCCCTGCGCGAGCTTGTGGATCTTCACGGCCTCGGCAATCATGCTTCCCACGGTGAGGCGCGGGTTCAGCGATCCGTACGGATCCTGGAAGACCACCTGCATGCGCTTGCGCAGGCCGCGCATCTCGTTGGGCTTGAGCGAGAGCACCGGAATGTTGTCGAAGTACACTTCGCCGCCGGTCACCTCGGTGAGGCGAAGAATGGCGCGCGCCAGCGTGGTCTTGCCGCAGCCGCTCTCGCCCACCAGCCCCAGCGTTTCGCCGCGCTTCACTTCGAAGCTCACGCCGTCGACGGCTTTCACGTGTCCCACCACACGCGAGAGCACGCCGCGGCGAATCGGATAGTGCTTGCTCAGATTCTCGACGCGCAAGAGCGCGCCGCTCTCGCCGGACGCGGACTCGTGGGCCGGACGCGGTTCGATCAGCGTGTCAACCACGGTGCACGTCCTTCCAGCAGCGGATGGCATGATCGGGACTCACGTCGCGTAGCGCGATGTTCTCGTTGTCGCAGCGGTACTCGGCGTACTTGCAGCGATCGGAGAAACGGCACCCGCGCGGCAGATCGAGCAGATCGGGCACCTTGCCCGGAATGACCTTGAGGCGCTCGCCGCGCATGGCGAGGCTGGGGATCGATTCGCGCAGGCCCATCGTGTAGGGATGGCGCGGATCGTTGAACAGATCCTGCGTGGTCGCGACTTCCATCACCTTGCCCGCGTACATCACGATGACGCGGCGGCAGGTTTCCGCGATGACGCCGAGGTCGTGCGTGATCATGAGGATCGCCATGCCCAGCTGCTCCTGCAGCGAGAGCAGAAGATCGATGATCTGGGCCTGAATGGTGACGTCGAGCGCGGTGGTGGGCTCGTCGGCGATGAGCAGACTGGGATTGCACGAGAGTGCCATCGCAATCATGACGCGCTGGCGCATGCCGCCCGAAAGCTGGTGCGGATACGATTTCGCGACGCGCGCCGGATCGGGAATCTTCACCAGCGACAGCATCTCCAGCGTGCGCTCGTAGGCTTCGCGCTTGGAGAGCTTCTGGTGCAACACGACGGCTTCTTCCACCTGGTAGCCGCAGGTGAACACGGGGTTCAAGCTCGTCATCGGCTCCTGGAACACCATCGAGATTTCGTTGCCGCGAATGCGACGCATGTCGCGCTCGGGAATCTGCAGGAGATCGGTGCCCTTGAAGAGAATCTGTCCGCTCTCGATGCGTCCGGGCGGAGACTGAATGAGACGCATCAGGGCCAGCGCAGTGACTGTCTTGCCGCAACCGCTCTCACCCACGAGCCCCAGCGTTTCGCCGGGGCGGATCGCGAAGCTGGTATCGTCGACGGCGCGCGCGCGTCCTTCCGGCGTGTCGAAGCTCACGCACAGGTTCTTCACCTCGAGCAGTGAATCCACTCCGGATGAATTCTCGTTCACCGGCGCGGAGCCGGCGTTGCCGCGCGTTCCTGACATGCGTCGATCGTACGTCTCAACCATTGATATCAGCAACCAGTTCCTGTTCGTGCCTCATGAACGCGCGCTGCGTGTCTCGAACGCGTCGCGCAGCCCGTCGCCAACCAGATTGAACGCCGCCGCGGCCAGCGTTATCGCCACGGCCGGCGCCGCGCTCACCCACCACGCGGTCGCGAGCGCGTCGCGTCCCTCGAACACCATCGCACCCCAGCTCGGCACCGGCGGCTGCACGCCCAGCCCGAGAAACGAGAGCGTCGACTCGAGCAGAATCACCGTGCCCGCATTGAGCGTCGCGGCGATCATCACGTGACCGACGGTGTGCGGCAACAGATGCCTCCACACCAGTCCCATCTTCCCGACACCCGATGCGATCGCGGCTTCTGCGAACTCGCGGCCGCGCATGCGCCGTAATTCTCCGCGCACGATGCGCGCCACTCCCATCCAGCCCGTCGCCGCCAGCGCCAATCCCAGCGTCACCATTCCCGGCCGGGCCAGCGCCGCCACGGCGAGGAGCAGGAGAATGCGCGGGAACGCAAGCATGCCGTCGACCCAGCGCATCAGCACATCATCGAGCGCGCGTCGCGACATGGCGGCGATCGCTCCGACAAGCATTCCGAACATCGTCGCCAGTGCGACGGAGACAATGCACACGACGAGCGTGGTCTTTCCGCCGTGCGCGACACGGGCCCACACATCGCGGCCCAAACGATCCGTGCCCAGCACATGCCCGGCGCCGGGTGTGGTGTAGCGCGCACCCGCGCTCATCTCGTACGGATCGCCGCCGTAGAGCGGTGCCAGCACGACGACGCCGATCAACACAGCGAGAATCACGAGTCCGGCGAGCGCTGCATGATTGGCGAAGAAGCGCGCGCGATAGCGCGCGTGCCGGTTCGCGGCACCGCGCGCCCACACCGAGATCATGATCAAGACGGCGCCGAAGGCCACGGCCGTTGTCGCTTCGAGCGGGGTGAAACGCGTCCACGATCCTGCCCTCAGAACTAACGCAATCGTGTAAACGATCGCCAATGCTGCAAAAACGACGCCAACGGCTTTGCCGCCCTGCGCGCGGCGCGCCGCCCGGTCCGGTGGCACCGGGGAAAATTCTGCCCGGCGCGAGCTCATGCGTCCTCGCGCGCGGCGGCGCGCGGATCGACGCGCAGCATGGCGAGGTCTGCGGCCAGATTTCCGGCGATGACGAGCACCGCGCCCATGACCGTGATGGCGAGCACGGTGGCGTCGTCGCGCGCACCCACCGATTCCACCATCAGCGAGCCCATTCCCGGCCATGCGAAGACGGTCTCCACCACCACCGCACCGCCGATCAGAAACGGAGCCGAGAGTCCCGCCACCGTCACCAGCACCGGCATGGCGTTGCGAAACGCGTGGCGCCACAGGATGGCGGACTCGTCGAGGCCCTTGGAGCGCGCGGTGCGCACGTAGTCTTCGGCGAGCGCGTCGATCAGGCTTCCCCTGACAAAACGGGCAAAGCTTGCCGCGCCCGCGATCCCGAGCACGAACACCGGGAGCACGAGGTGACGCGCGCGATCGGCAAAAGACGCCGCGCCGTGCGCGCCGGGTGAAACCATTCCCGCCGTGGGAAGCCACGAGTGGTCGACGGCGAACCAGGTGATGAGGAGATATGCGAGATAGAACGGAGGAATCGAATACAACAGGACCGTGGTGGTCGAGACGATGTGATCGGTGCGAGCGAAGCGCCGCCGCGCCGCCCACGCACCCGCCGCGATGCCCAGTGCGATCTGCACGCACAGCGCGAGTGCGGTCAGGAGCAGCGTGCGCGGCAGGGTTTCCGCGATCAGGTCGCGCACGGGCCGTTGGTGCAGAATGCTCGCGCCGAAATTTCCGGTGAGCGTTCGTCCCAGCCACCCGAGGTATTGCCTGTAGAGCGGCTGGTCGAGACCGAGCGAGACGCGCATGCGCTCGATGTCGGCCGGGCTCGTGCCGGGCTCGACATAATGAGCGAGCGGATCACCGGGAATGATGTGGAGGACGATGAAAACGAGCGTGACGGTAATCGCAACCAGCACGATCGCGTTCAGAACACGGCGCAGCACGAGTCCGGCCATGCCGTGATTGTAGCAGCTATGCGTCCATAGGAACCGTGATAACCGGCGAGCGGTTGGCCGTTGCCTCGTCGAGGCGGCGCACCGGCGTCTTGGTGGGCGCCTCGTGCAGCACATCCGGCGCTGTTTCAGCCTCGCGCGCGATCTCGAGCAGCGCGTCCGCGAAACGATCCAGGGTCTCGCGGCTTTCGGTCTCGGTGGGCTCGACCATGAGCGCTTCCGCCACCGTCAGCGGGAAGTACACCGTCGGCGCATAGAAACCGAAATCGAGCAGGCGCTTCGCGACATCGAGCGTGCGGATGCCGTGCTTTTCCTTGAGCGCTTCACCGCTGGCCACGAACTCGTGCATGCAGCGCGTGCCGTACGGAATCGGATACTGCTTGGCGATGCGCGCGGCGAGATAGTTCGCGTTCAGAATTGCCGTCGAGCTGGCGCGACGAATGCCGTCGGAGCCCAGACGCATGATGTACGTGTACGCGCGCAGGTAGATCCCGAAATTTCCAAAGAACGAATGCAGCGCACCGATCGTCTTGGGGCGGTTGTACTCCAGGTGATATTCCCCGTTCGCCTCCACCACGCGCGGCACGGGAAGGAACGGCTCGAGGTGCGACTTGCACGCCACGGGACCGGAGCCCGGACCGCCGCCGCCGTGGGGCGTCGAGAACGTCTTGTGCAGGTTGTAGTGCATCATGTCGAAACCGAAGTCGCCCGGTTTCGCCTGCCCCATGAGGGCGTTCATGTTGGCGCCGTCCATGTAACAGAGGCCGCCGGCCTTGTGCACCATCTCGACGATGTCGGCGATCTTGCTCTCGAACAGACCGAGCGTGTTGGGCACCGTGAGCATGAGCACGGCGACGTCGTCGTCGAGGACACTCTTCAGCACATCCAGATCGACGCGACCATCTTTGCCCGACGCGAACGTCTGCGTGGTGAAGCCGGTGACGGTGGCCGTGGCCGGATTGGTGCCGTGCGCAGAATCCGGCACGAGCACACGGTGGCGCGACTCGCCGCGGTCGGCGAAATAGGCGCGCGCCAGCAGAAGTCCCAGCATTTCGCCCTGGGCGCCGGCGGCGGGCTGCACGCTCACCGCATCCATGCCGGAGATGGCGGCCAGCAATTTTTCGAGCCCGTGCATCACGCGCAGCGCACCCTGCGCGTCCGCATCACTCTGTTCCGGATGCAGTCCGGCGAAACCGCTCATGGCCGCGACTTCGTCGTTCACCTTGGGGTTGTACTTCATGGTGCAGCTGCCGAGCGGAAACAGATCTTTGTCCACGTGGTGATTCTTGGTGGAAAGATCGACATAGTGGCGCATCACCTGCGGCTCGCTCACTTCGGGCAGCCCGATACGGCCGCTGCGCAAATACTCGGACGGGATGTCGCGCGGCGCCTCCGCCGGCTTCGACGAGATGTGGTACCCGTGCCTTCCCGGCCGGCTTCTTCCGTAGATTGTCTGCGAGAAATCGTGCGCGCTCACGTCAACCCACCTTTACCATGGCCGCTCGCTTGAGCACGGCGCAGAATTTGTCGGCATCATCGTCTTCGTTCTTCTCCGTGACCGCCACGAGAAGCAGATTGCTCGCGGATGCGCCGTAGTAGCGCGAGAGCGGAATGCCGGCCAGAATGCCTTCCTTGCGCGACGCCTCGATCACGGACTTGGCATCGCCGGGACACGCCACCACGAACTCGCGGAAAAACGGTGCGCTGTACTTGAGCGAGTAGCCTTCACACGATGTGATGGCGGCGGCAAGCTTGCGCGCGCGGTCGTGACACACACGTCCCAGCTCGGTGAAGCCGTGCTCGCCCAGAAGACTCACATAGATGGTGGTGCGCGTGGCCAGGAGACCCTGGTTGGTGCAGATGTTCGAGGTCGCCTTCTCGCGGCGGATGTGCTGCTCGCGTGTCTGCAGCGTCAGCACGAACGCCTGGCGTCCGTCGACGTCGTGCGTGGCGCTCACGATGCGTCCCGGCATCTGGCGGATGAATTCCTGCTTGCAGGCCATGAAGCCCACCAGCGGCCCGCCGAAGCTCATCGGGTTGCCGAGCGGCTGGCATTCGCCCACGGCGATGTCGGCATTGTATTCACCGGGCGGGCGCAGAATGGAAAGTGACACCGGGTCGACGCTGGTGACGAGCAGCGCTCCCGCGGCGTGAATTTCTTTTTCGTATTCCCACGGTTTCTCGAGCGAGCCGAAGTAATTCGGCGTCTGCACCACGACGGCCGCGACGCGATCGCTCAGCTCTTTCTTGAGAGCGGCGATGTCGAGGTCACCCGCACCCGACACGGGCAACGTGCGCAACTCGATCTTCTGTCCCGTCACGTACGACTTGATGACTTTCAGGTAGCGCGGATTGAGCGCATACGGAACCAGCACCACGTCGCGGCGCGTGATCTTCGACGCCATCAGGATGGCTTCGGCCAGCGCAGTGGCGCCGTCGTACATGGATGCATTCGCCACCGCGAGGCGCGTGAGGCGCGAGATGTGGGTCTGGAACTCGAAGATCACCTGCAGCGTGCCCTGGCTTGCTTCCGGCTGGTAGGGCGTGTACGCGGTCGCAAATTCGGGACGGCTGGCGAGGTTGTTCACCGCCGACGGAACCGTGTGCTCGTAGATGCCGCCGCCGAGGAAATTGACCAGGTGCGCGGCGGGGCGGTTCTTGCGCGAGATGGCACCCATCGCGCGCTGCGTCTCGGGCTCGGTGCGGCCCTTCTCGATGGGCAGGAGCGAGCGCAGGTGGAACTTCTCGGGGATGACGTCGATCAGCTCGTCCTCGGACTTGACGCCGATGACGGCCAGCATGGCCCTGCGATCTTCGTCGGTGTGATACGTGTACGGCATGGTTACTTTCCAATCATCGCTTGATACGCGGCACGGTCCATGAGTGCGTCGAAATCTTTCTTGTCCTTCACCTTCACGCGCACGAACCAGCCTTCTCCGAAGGGATCCTGGTTCACGAGGTCGGGATGCTGCTCGAGCGCGGGATTGATCGCGCTCACCACACCGGACACGGGCGCGAACAGATCGGCCACCGTTTTCACGGCCTCGATGGTGCCCATCGACTGGTGGACCGCCACCTCGGCGCCCACTTTCGGCAGCTCGACGTAGACGATATCACCCAGCTCGCCGGCAGCGAAGTCGGTGATACCGATGGAAACGTCTTCGCCACCGTCGGCGCGCACCCACTCGTGATCTTTGGTGAAACGTACGTTCTTGAAATCCATGGGGCCGTCCTTTTCCTACGTTCTTGCCTTGCTGGGATAAAACGGAATCGTCACGCGATTGGCGGGCACGTTGTGCGCGCGGATCTGCACGGTCAGGTCGGGCGCCTCGGCGCTGTCGCCGTCGACGTATGCGAGGCACAGACTCTTCTTGAGCGTGGGACCGTAGGTGCCGCTGGTCACCTTGCCCACCATGGCGTCGCCGCGCATGATGGCGTAGCCCTGGCGCGCAATGTTGCGGCCGTCGAGCTCGAAGCCGGTCAGCTTCTTGCGCAGCCCCTTTTCTTTTTCCTTCGCAAGCGCGTTGCGCCCGATGAAGTCGGGCTTGCCGAGCTTCACCAGCCAGTTGAGCCCCGCTTCCAGCGGCGTGGTTTCGTCGTCGAGCTCGTGGCCGTAGAGGCAGAGCGACGCTTCGAAGCGCAGCGTGTCGCGCGCACCCAGTCCGGCCGGTGCCACGCCGAACTGCCTGCCGTGCTCCATGAGCTGGTCCCACAGCTCGCGCGCCCGCGACGGCGTCACGAAGATTTCGAAACCGAGCTCGCCCGTGTAACCGGTGCGCGATGCAATCACCTGGTGGCCGCCGGCGTCGAACGAGCGCCAGCGGTAATACGCGACGCCGTCGATCTGGTCGCGAAGGGGTGCGAGCATCGGGGTCACCTTGAGCAGATCGCGCGTGCGCGGTCCCTGCACCGCGATCAGCGCCCACTCGTCGCTCACGTTGTGGAGCTCGAGACGGTTGCGCGGAAATTTCGACGCCACCCACTTCATGTGGTCGAAATCCTTGTCGATGTTTGACGCGTTGACGACGACGAGCGCGCGGTCGTCGGCGATCTTCGACACCAGCAGATCATCCACCGCGGTGCCGTCTTCGCGGCACATCACGGTGTAGAGAATGCCGTCGTCGGGAAGTTTGGAGCAGTCGTTGGTCACGACCTGGTCGAGGTACTTGAAGGTGTCGGGACCCGACACGATGAACTCGCCCATGTGACTCACGTCGAACAGCCCCACGCGCTCGCGCACGGCGGTGTGCTCCTCGATGAGACCTGTGTAGCTCACCGGCATGTCGAAGCCGGCGAACGGAACCATCTTCGCACCTGCCGCGAGGTGCGCTTCATATAATGGAGTGCGTCTGTGGGTCATAACGTGCTGTGTGGCGAGAAGCGGGTGGCGAAAGCCCCCGCCAGGCTGTGTTCAGGCCGCGTCGCCGCGCGGCTCGAGACGGTCCGGTTCCACGCTGCGTCCCGCCATCTCGCGGAGCATGGCTCCGGTGTGGGACTCCTTTTTTTGCATGATATCGAACGGAGATCCGGTCGCCACCACGTACCCGCCAGCCTCCCCACCCTCCGGCCCCAGGTCAATGATGTGATCGGCGGCCAATATTACATCCGGGTTGTGCTCGATCACAATCACTGTATTGCCCTTTTCCACAAGCTTGTTGAGCACGTCGAGAAGCATGCGGACGTCCTCGTGGTGGAGGCCGGTGGTGGGCTCGTCGAGGATGTACATGGTGCGTCCCGTGGCGCGTTTGGTGAGCTCCGAGGCCAGCTTGACGCGCTGCGCCTCGCCGCCCGAGAGTGTCGTGGCCGACTGGCCCAGCTTGATGTAACCCAGGCCCACCGAGGTCAGCGTCTCGCAGGTGCGCCGGATGAGCGGGAAGCTGGAAAACACATCCACCGCTTCCTCGACCGAGAGGTCGAGCACATCGGCGATGCTTCTTCCTTTATATGTGATCTGCAGGGTCTCGTGATTGTAGCGGCGTCCCTTGCACGCTTCGCACGTCACGTACACGTCGGGCAGGAAGTGCATCTCCACTTTGATCATGCCGTCGCCCTGGCACTTTTCGCAGCGGCCGCCGGCGACGTTGAAGCTGAAGCGTCCCACCTTGTAGCCGCGCGCGCGCGCTTCCGGCAGCTGCGAGAACAGATCGCGGATGGGCGTGAACACGCCGGTGTATGTCGCCGGATTGGAACGCGGTGTCCGTCCGATGGGCGACTGGTCGATGGCGATCACCTTGTCGACGCGCTCGATGCCGTCGATTGCATCGTGCGCACCCGGAAGCTCGGTGCCGCCGTAGATACGACGGTGAAGCGCGCGCTGCAGAATGTCGTTCACGAGCGTGCTCTTCCCCGAGCCGCTCACCCCGGTTACGCACGTGAACACGCCGAGCGGAAACGCCACGTCGATTCCCTTCAGGTTGTTCTCGCGCGCGTTACGCAGCACGACACTCTCCGCGATCAATGGCTTGCGTACCACGTCCCGAACCACCGGCGGAGAGAGGTTCAAGTATCTGCCGGTAGCGCTATCGAGATTGCGTCGCACTTCCTCCGGCGTTCCTTCCGCCACCACTTCGCCACCATGAATCCCCGCTCCCGGTCCCAGATCGATCACATAATCCGCCGCCATGATGGTGTCCCGGTCGTGCTCGATGACGAGCACCGAGTTGCCGATGTCGCGCAGCTCTTTCAAGGTGCGAATCAGGCGCGCGTTGTCGCGGTGGTGCAGGCCGATCGAGGGTTCGTCCAATATATAAAGGACGCCCATGAGCTTGGAGCCGATCTGCGTGGCCAGACGCAGGCGCTGCGCTTCACCGCCGGCGAGAGTCGCAGCGCTGCGCTCGAGCGAGAGATAACCGAGTCCCACATCGACAAGAAATCTCATGCGCGACACGATCTCGTGCAAAATGGGCGCGCCGATGGTGGCGGCGTTGCCCTCGAGCTTCAGTGCGTTCAACTCGAACAACGCGCGCGCCACGCCCCAGCCGCACACTTCGGCGATCGTGTATTTGTCGACGCGCACCGCCAGTGCTTCCGGACGCAGTCGCGAGCCGTGGCACGACGGGCAGCGTTCGATGGTCATGAAGGTTTCGATCCACGTACGCACGCTCTCGGATGAGGTGCTCTTGTAGCGGCGGCGCAGCCACGGAATCACGCCTTCCCATGCCGTGCGGTATTCGCCCTGCACCTTGGCGAAATCCATCTTTACCGAGATTTCGTCTTCGATTCCAAAGAGGATGGCGTCGCGCGATTTCTTCGGCAGCTTGTTCCACGGCACGTCGAGCTTGAAGCCGACGTGGCGTCCGAGGGCCTCGAGCTGCGAACGGCCCCAGTCGCCCTTGAGCTTGCCCATCGGCGCCAGCGCGCCGCCGTCGAGCGTGATCGCTTCGTCGGGGACCACCAGCGTGGGATTGAAATCCATCTTCGTGCCCAGACCGCCGCACTCGACGCACGCGCCGTAGGGCGAGTTGAACGAGAACATGCGCGGTGAGAGCTCGCCGAAGCTCACATCGCAGAACGCACACGCGAACTGCTGCGAGAACACGAGCTCTTCCGGAGTATTGCCCGCGCCGACAAGCACCTTGATGGTGCCGCCCGAGAGACGCGACGCCGTCTCCAGCGAATCGGCGATGCGCCGCGCGTTCTTGGTCTCGACCTGCAGGCGGTCGACCACCGCTTCGATGTCGTGCTTCTTCTGCTTCTCGAGCGCAGGCGCGTTCTCGATCTCGAGGATCTCGCCGTTCACGCGCACGCGCACGAAGCCTTCCTTCTCGATGGTCTCGAATACTTTGCGGTGCTCGCCCTTGCGTCCGCGCACGAGCGGCGAAAGGATGGCCACCCGCGTGCCGGGTGCGAAGGCGAGGATGCGATCCTGAATCTGCGTGATGGTCTGCTGCGAGATCACACGTCCGCAGTTGGGACAGTGCGGCGTGCCCGCGCGCGCAAAGAGCAGGCGCAGGTAATCATAGATCTCGGTCATGGTGCCGACGGTGGAGCGCGGGTTGCGCGCGGTGGTCTTCTGCTCGATGGAGATGGCGGGCGAGAGCCCGTCGACGCGGTCGACGTCGGGCTTTTCCATCTGCCCCAGGAACTGGCGCGCGTAGGCCGAGAGGCTCTCCACGTAGCGGCGGTGGCCCTCGGCGTAGATCGTGTCGAAGGCGAGCGAGGATTTTCCCGATCCCGAGAGTCCCGTCACCACCACCAGCTTGTTGCGCGGGATGGTGACGTTGATGTTCTTGAGATTGTGCTCCCGGGCTCCCCGGACGACAAGATCACGCGGTGTCTTCATGGAGGGCGTAAGCTAGCAAAAACGCAGTGGCTGTCGCAACACGACAGCCACTGCGTTCGGGAGCGGGGCGGGGCGGAATCAGCGGCGATCGCGCGCCAACAGCCGATCAAGCGAGTAACGACCGCTACCCTGAATCAGGATCGCCACCGCCATCCCGATTGCGAGCAGGTGATACTCAAAGCCCTCCCCTGCCTGCTGCCCCGTCCAGTTCATGAAGAAGCCGTTGGGCAGGTGGGTGGTGACCACAGCGCCGATCATGACCGAGATGATTCCCACCGCGGCCGCGCGCGAAAAGAGTCCCAGTACCAGCGCAATCGAGCCGAAGAACTCGGCGACGATCACAAGCGCCGCCAGCGGGGTGGGAAGTCCGACATTCCCGGTCAGAAAGCCCATGGTTCCGCTGAAGCCGTAGCCGCCGAACCACCCCAGGAGCTTCTGCGCACCGTGCGGAAACATCACCGCGCCGAGTGCCACGCGGAGCACGGTGCCGGAGACGCCAGCGTGCGTCGCGGTCAGCGCGTGCAGCACGCGTGAAAGAATTGCGGGCGAGGCCGGGGCCACGAGATCTTGAGTCGCGATTCGAGTGTTCACAATCATTCCTCCTGTTAAACGTTAACTAGTAAAATATTGTCCCAAAAAAAACGCTCAATTGTTGTGGGCGCGCACCTGCTCCAGGATATCGATCAAGCGATCGACGTCTTTTCCGTCCAGTATCGAGAGCGCCGCTTCCTCGGACTGGTTGATGGGCTCGTCCATTTCCGCCAGGAGCTTCATTCCCTTCGCGGTGATCGAACAGCGCGAGCAGCGGCGGTCGTCGGCATCGCGGGCGCGCTGCACCAGGCCCTTCTCCTCCAGCCGATCGAGGAGCCCGGTGATACCGGGCGTGTTCTCGATCATGCGGCTGGCGATTTCCATGGTCGGGAGCGGCTCGGGATGGGCACCGCGCAGAATGCGCAGCACGTTGTACTGCTGTCCGGTGACGCCGAACTCCTCCGCCACGCGCCAGCGCCGCTTCAGAACGTCGGCCGTGCGCACGATGGCGAGCACTGCCTCCTGCCTCCGGCTCCGGAAGGGCTTGTTCTGCTTGATCTCTTTCTGAAGCTTGCTCACGACCCATACTATACGCGGAATTAGTTAACGTGTCAACTATTAATCTGGTGGGTAATTCGGGGAAAGGAAAAGAGCCCCGGGATCGCCCGGGGCTCTTCGCCTCAAACCAAACGAACTGAAAGACTTACTTCAGCATGACCATTTTCTTGGTCGAGCTGAACTTGCCTGCATCAAGGCGGTAGAAGTACACGCCCGAGCTCACCGTGGCGCCCGCGTTGTTACGGCCGTCCCAGGTGATGCTGTGCGTCCCCATTTCCTGGACACCGCTCGCGAGCATGCGCACCAAACGACCGTTCACGTCGTACACCGCAAGCGTGACGGTCTGCTTCGAATCCAGTGTGAAGCGGATCGCGGTCTGCGGATTGAACGGATTGGGTGAGTTCTGCTCGAGACGCGTGGTCGCACGCGGCATGTCGAGCGACTGGATGGGCGAAACGAATTCGCCTTCGCCGTCGGTCACACCGAGCATATAGCGATACGACTTGCCCGCCATCGCACCCTGATCCACATAGTTGAAGGTCGACTTGCCGTTCATCGCGAACGACGCAAGCTCGTTCAACCCGCCGACCGAACCCTCGCCGCGATATACGCGCACA
>DATNGX010000124.1:0-8022 GCA_035605755.1 Candidatus Krumholzibacteriia bacterium | reverse complement strand
CGATGCTTACAATCGATGCGCTCATGGCGAGCGCGGCCGGCATGCCCTTCCCCGTGACGTCGCCGAGTGCGATGAGCGCCTTGCCATTCGGTCGCAGCCCGACGAAGTACAAATCTCCACCCACCGCGCGGCACATGATCTGGTGCGCGTCGACTTCGTAGCCTTCGGGCGCGTAAACACCCGACGGCAACATGGCGCGCTGAATGCGCGCGGCGGTGCCGATCTCTTCTTCGAGTGAAAGGTTGCGCAGCTTCACGGCCACGGCGTTGGCGGTGGCGGTGAGCACTTCGAGGTCAGCCTGTGTGTAGCGCACCTTGGGATCGGTGGTGTCGACGTAGATGATGCCGCGTACGCGCTGATTGTCGAACAAGGGCGCCGCCATCGCGGAACGAAGCGAGAGCGCCATGATGCTCTGTTGTCCGCCGAAGCGCGGATCCTCGAGCGGGTTCGCCACCAGCACGGAGTCACGCTCGCGCAGCACGCTGCCTACAATGGTAGAGCTCAGCTGGAGCGGCGCGTCGGGATTACCGACCGTCTTGGTCCAGCGCGCGCTCGCTTCCACGTTGGTCGCTTCGCCGGAATCGGCCAGCATCACCACGCGCTCGGCCGGGACGCACTGCGCCACAAACGCGCATGCCGCCGTTTCAATCGCATTCTGATCGTCGGAGGACGCGAGCAGCTCGAAGAGCTCGGAGCTCCGATCCATGAGACGCGAGCGCGCCGCGTTGGAGTAGCCCTGGCTCATGTTATAGCGGAGGCTGGCGGACACTTGATGATCGCCGAGGAGTCTGTGCGCCGCCGTGGTGGCGGGAGAGCCGCGCCGCATCAGCGCGCCGGCAAAGCTCACCAGCGAACCGACGGGAACTTCCACCCACGCATCGCCCACAGGCTTTCCGTTGAGCTCGGTGCCGTTGCGGCTTCCGAGATCACGCACGAAGATGCGCTCCCCGTCGATCTTGAGCTCCGCGTGCACCTTGCTCACGCGCGCCATGGCGACCTGCACGTCGTTCTCGCTGGAGCGGCCCACCGTGTGCTGGCCGTCCTCGAGATTGAATTTGTGGCTTTCGCCTTCCCAGACGATTTCGAGCGGTATCATTCGTGTCTCCGAAAAAGAAGGAGCAAGAATAGCAGAGGTTGCTATACTGCGGCATCCCATTCTACAGCATGATCGGCCGAACCATCGCACATTACGAAGTCACGAGCCACCTTGGCAAAGGTGGCATGGGCGAGGTCTATCGCGCGCGCGATTCCAGACTCGGCCGCGACGTCGCGCTCAAGGTGCTCCCGGAGGCCTTTGCGGCCGACGCCGAGCGTCTCGCCCGCTTCCAGCGCGAAGCGCGTCTGCTCGCCTCTCTCAATCATCCGCACATTGCCACCATCCACGGCATCGAAGGCGATGGCGCCAACCGCGTGCTCGTCCTGGAGCTGGTGGACGGCGAAGACCTCGCGCAGCGTATCGCCACCGGAGCGCTGCCGGTCAAAGAAGCGATCGCCATCGCGCGCCAGGTGGCGGACGCGATCGAATCCGCGCACGACCAGGGCATCGTGCACCGCGATCTGAAACCCGCCAACGTCGTCGTCACTCCGGACGGTGTGGTGAAAGTGCTCGACTTCGGTCTCGCCAAAGCGATCGAGAACGATGCGTCGAACTCCAACCTCTCGCACTCACCGACATTGCTCGGCAGCTCACCCACCATGGCCGGTGTGATTCTCGGCACCGCGGCATACATGAGCCCCGAGCAGGCGCGAGGCAAGCGCGTCGACAGACGCGCGGATATCTTTGCTTTCGGGTGCCTGTTGTTCGAGATGCTCACCGGAAGGCAGGCGTTCTCGGGAGAAACGGTGAGCGATACGCTGGCGGCCGTTCTGCGCGCGGAGCCCGACTGGCCGTTGTTGCCGAAAGACACACCACGCGCCGTTGTGAAGTTGCTGAAGCGTTGTCTCGAGAAAGATCCGCGTGCGCGTCTGCGCGACATCGGCGAAGCGCGCATCACGCTCGAAGCGATCGAGCGGGGAGTCGAGCTGGACGAACCCGCTGCCGCGGTTGCGACCGCGCCGGCTGCGAACAAGCGCGCGTGGCTCCCGTGGACGATTGCTGCGATCGCGCTTGTCGCCGCTGTCACGTCGTTCGTCCTTTCGCAGCGCCGCGTCGAGCCGACGCAATCACCACCGATTTCAGAGCTGTCGATCGTGCTTCCCGCCGGCGCGTCACTCTCTCTTCGGGGGCAAAATCCTTCGCCGCCCATGATTTCACCCGACGGACGGCGCGTCGTGTTCGGGATCAGCTCGCAGGGCGGGGCGACGCTGTACGTGCGTTCGCTGGATCAACCCAACGCGGTCGAGCTGCCCGGCACCGAAGGCGCGGCCTATCCGTTCTGGTCACCCGACAGCCGCCAGATTGCATTTTTCGCCGCCGGCAAGCTCAAGCGCGTTGAAGCCGGCGGCGGCCCGGTCACGGCCGTGTGCAATGCAGCGCTGGGCAAGGGTGGATGTTGGGCGGCGGATGGGACCATCTACTTTGCGCCGAACTATGCCTCCGGCATTTTCGCCGTTGCAGCGGCCGGTGGTGAACCCGTGGCCATCACCTTCGCGGACTCCACGCGCGGAGAAGTATCGCATCGTTTCCCGCGCATGCTTCCCGACCAGAAACATTTCATCTATCTCTCGCGCACAGTTTCCGCGCGATCGGGTTCGCAGGGCGACGCCGGCATCAAGCTGAAGGTGGCGTCCACCGACGGCAAAACCATCAAGGAGATCATGCCGGCCGAATCCAACGCGATTTTTTCGAACGGGCTTTTGTTGTTCACGCGCAACGGTTTCCTGGTCGCGCAGAAACTCGATACCGACACCTTCGAGCTCTCGGGTGAGCCCTTCCCGCTCGCGGACCACCTGCGCAGTATCCCCGGCGCATCGTGGTCGCTCTTCGATGTGTCGTCCAATGGCACCATGATCTACGAGTCTGGAGCGGCCGTCGAGGGCAACCGGATGACATGGGTGGATCTCAAGGGACAGAAGCTCGCTTCGCTGGGAGACGCCGCGCAGCACGACGACCCCATCCGCCTTTCTCCCGACGGCACCCAGGTTGCGGCTGCCATTTTCGATCCGCGCGTGGGAACTCCGGACGTCTGGATATACGACGTGAAGCGCAACGTGCGCACGCGTTTCACCACCGACCCCGCGGCGGACAACAATCCGGTGTGGTCTCCCGACGGGTCGCGCATCGTGTTTGCGTCATCGCGACGCGGACACGTGGATGCGTTCATCAAGAGCATCGGTGGATCGAAACCGGAGGAGCTGTTTTATGCCGGTACCG
This sequence comes from Candidatus Krumholzibacteriia bacterium, assembly GCA_035605755.1. Lineage (GTDB taxonomy): Bacteria > Krumholzibacteriota > Krumholzibacteriia > WVZY01 > JAKEHA01 > JAKEHA01. The sequence continues at coordinate 4,709 of DATNGX010000124.1, read as the reverse complement.
GTGACAACTTTCCGGGCGCATGGTCGCCGGACGGCAAGCGCATCATCTCGACGCAGCTGGTCACGGGCGGGGGATGGAACGTGATGAGCTTGCCCGTCGATGGCGGGCAGCCCACCAAACTCTTCACGGTCGCCACCGGCTTCGGGGTTTCGTTTTCGCCCGACGGTCAATGGCTGACCTACGACAGCAATGACTCCGGGACCCGTGAAACGTATGTCGTCCCGTTCAACGGCACGGGACGCAAGTGGCAGGTGTCGACACAGGGAGGGTTTTCACCGCGCTGGGTGGGACGTCACATCTACTATTACAACGAGCGGTCGCTGATGCGGACGGAGATCACCGAACAGAACTCCACCATCGCGGTGGGCAACGAAGAAACGCTTTTCAATGTAAACGATCTCACCGATTTCGACGTGACGCCTGACGAGAAGAAACTGCTGCTGCTGCAAACTCTCGACGAATCCAACAAGGCACCGCTGTCCATCGTTCTGAACTGGACCGCGAAACTCCCCGCCGCAAAATAGCTACTCCGTCCAGTTGGTGGTCGGCAGGATTTCGAAGAGGCGTTCGCTGATCAAACGCGCCGCCGCGTCGTGCCCGGCCGCGGTCCAGTGGCCATCCTGTTCGTAGTAGAGACGCGCGGTGCTGCGCTTGCGCAGCCCGGGGAGGAGGTCGACGAGCGGGATGTCCTGCGTTTTCGCAAACTCAGCCAGACGATGCTGAAATACGGTGTCCTGTGTCACACGTTCATCCAGCCGCACGCCCAGGTTTTTCAGCCACCAGTACGTCGAGTCGACCTGGACGGCCGCGGGAATGCACACCAGCAACAACCGCGAGCCCGACGCGTTCACTTCGCGGTTGAGCTTGGTGAGCGCGTCTTCCAGCTCCTTCCATCCTTCATTCATGGCGGGCGTGTCGAGAAGCAGGTTGTGGCGCAGCCCATCCGGATCCAGCACCGCCTCGGCAAGATTGAAGGGATTGGAGCGGAACGCGAGCGCGTCCGCCTTGAGCGAGTCGGGAATGGCGGCCAGACGCGCCCGCACGCTGTCGGGAGAAACACCACGCTTGTGCGCCGCCGCCAGCAAGGCCTCTTCGGTGGCCGGATTATCGAGGCCGAACGCGTTCCAACCCTCCCGGTTCTGCACCGGCTGCGCGGTGGTGGCGCTCTCCTTCGCGAATGCCCGATGCCACATCAGCTTTGCCCGTCTTCCAATCACGAAGCGGGGCCGCGCCTCTTTGGATTCGCGCAAGGCGTCGCTCACATCGTTACCCGCATAGACGGCGACGACGACCGCATGCGGCCGGACCGGACGCCCATAGTCGCGCCACAGATACAGCTCGTTGAACGGGCCGCTGCCGGGAACGCCGAAGTTCCACACATTGAAATGCGGCGCGACGCGCGACAGGTTGTGCGAAAACACATCGCCCTGCGAAACGCCCGAGCCGAATACGAAGCTGTCGCCGATAACCACCACGCGCCCGCCAAAGTGGGGATGCGTGGCGACGTCGCGAAAACCCTCGGCGTTGGTCTCGATGGGAACGTCGTACTCGGCCGTGGTGGTGCGCGACCTCACGTTGGGTGCCAGCGTGTGTGCCGGCGGCCGCCACGTGAGACGCATCACGACCTCGGCCACAATCAGAGCCACCACCAGGCACACAACGAGGAGCAGAAGATTTTTGAATTGTTTCATATCACGCTCTCGGCGAACGCGGCCGCCTCGCACGACGTCCCGCACGCGGCAACGCCTCGCGCGCTGCCGCGGCCGGAGCACTCCACTCGGCCGGATCCACACAGTAATAGCTCGACAGCACTTCGTAAAGCATTGGATGGTCGCGCTTGAGCGCCAGCGACCGCTCGAAGAAACTCTCGGTCACCACGGCAAAGAACTCCGACGGATCCTCGGCGCCGTACTCGTCGACGACGCTGCGCTGTCCTCTCTGCATGGCCTCGTAGGCATCGCTGAAGGCGGCATGCCACGCGTCGCGCGCCGCGCGCGAAGGAAGCTGCGGAATCCCGTCCATGGCGCCGTTTTCCATGTCGAGCTGGTGCGCGAACTCGTGCAGCACCACGTTGTAGCCGGCGCGTCCCGTCGACGCATGCTCGACCGCGTCCTTCCACGACAGAATGATCACACCCATGTCCCACGATTCGCCGGAACGGTCTTCCTTGTACTCGCTCACGATGTGCCCCTCGTTGTCCTCGACGTCGGCGTAGAAGACGTCGGGATAAACCAGCACGGTGAGCAGCTCGGGATAGTATTTGGTCTCGCGGTTGAGGAGCAGGAGCGCGGCTTCTCCCGCGATTGTCACGCGCACTTCGTCGGTGATCTCCAGCCCGTTGCACCCTTCGAAATTCTTTTCGGCGAGGAGCACCTGGATGTGCCCGTGCAGCTGCGCGCGCAGCTCGTCGGGGAGGCGCCGGTACACGGGAACATTCGACTGCAGAATGGGAATGAACTCGGGCGGGAAAGCCGAAGCACGCAGTTGCTCGCGGCGTCGTTTCTTCAAGAAGGAGAACATCGAGGTCAGCCCACGCGCTTCCACTCCGACCACACCGCGCGAGTGATCTCCAACCCCGGAAAACGCGTGACCGCATCCGCGCGCATGGCAGGCGCAAACTCGGCGAGATAGCGGTCCAGATCGGCGCGGCTCGCCGCCGTATATGCGGACTGGTACGCGCCATCATCGGAGCGCCAGATGACGGCGCTCGTGAAACAACCGGTGGCGTGTATATCGGCCACATGACCGGGAAGATACGCTTCCCATGCATCGCGCAGATTCTCGGGCACCCGGATCGTGACCTCGTAGTGCAGCATGCGCGAACTCTAGCACAACGCCCGTGGCTTGCCAGCCCTTCAGCGTGGGCCCTATACTCGCGGACCACTTTGCCCGGAGGTTCCCTCGATGCGTCGCTCCCTGATCGCGCTCTGTGTTGTGCTCACGCTTCCCTTCTCTTCGTCGCACGCCCGCACCATTGTTCACGCCGGTCATCTGATCGACGGTGTCAGCAAGACAACACGCGACAACGTCTACATCATGATCGACAAAGGTCGAATCACGGACATCGTTGACGGGAATTCCCCCATCCCCCTAACGACGAGCGACGACGACAAAGCCATCGATCTCTCAACTCAAACGGTCATGCCCGGGTTCATGGACATGCACGTGCATCTGGACCATGAGCACTCGCCCCAATCGCAGATCGAAGAGTTCACGCTCAATCCCAGCGACAATGCAATGCGCGCCACCGCATACGCGAAACGCACGCTGCTGGCCGGCTTCACCACGGTTCGCAACGTGGGCGACGACGGCATGACCACCGTGTCGCTCAAAAAAGCGATTGCCGCGGGATACGTCGTGGGCCCGCGCATCTACACCGCAGGTCGTGCGATTGCGACCACGGGCGGGCACGGTGATCCCACCAACGGTTGGTGCGAAGCGATCATGGGTGATCCGGGTCCGAAGGACGGCGTGATCAACGGCGCGGATGAAGCGCGCAAAGCAGTGCGCCAGCGCTACAAGGAAGGCGCCGACCTCATCAAGATCACGGCGACAGCCGGCGTATTGAGTATTGCGACGAGCGCGGACAATGCGCAGTTCACCGACGAGGAGCTCGCGGCCATCGTGGAAACCGCGAAGGACTACGGATTCACGGTGGCCGCGCACGCCCACGGCGCCGAGGGAATGATGCGCGCGGTGCGCGCGGGCGTGACGTCGATCGAGCACGGCAGCTACATGACGCCCGAAATCATGTCGCTCATGAAAAAGAAAGGCACCGTGTACGTGCCCACGCTCATGGCGGCCGAGACGGTTGTGGAAATGGCGCAGAAGCCCGGCGCGCTGCCGGAGATCGTGCGACCCAAAGCGATTCGTGTCGGCGCGCAGATCGAGCATACCTTCCGCGCCGCGCTCAAGGCGGGCGTACCCATCGCGATGGGAACCGACACCGGCGTGTCCGCCCACGGCAAGAACGCGAAGGAATTCGAGCTGATGGTGCAGTACGGCATGCCCGCCATGCAGGCCATTCAGGCCGGCACCATTTCAGGCGCGAAGCTGCTGCGTCAGGAGAAAGATCTCGGCACGGTTGAAAAAGGAAAGATCGCGGACCTCGTCGCCGTCGCCGGCGATCCGATCCAGGACATCAAGCTGCTTCAGGATGTGAAGTTCGTGATGAAGGACGGCGTCGTCTACAAACTGAACGGCGCCGAAGTCGTGCGTTAGGAGCTCCGCTCTCGAACGCGCGGTGTCTTCGCTTGCTCAGACAGTGCTCGCGCGCTGTGATGAGAACATTGTACGCGCGCTGCGCAACTCGCCGCGAAGACACCGCGCGTCCGAGAGCTTGGCTCAGTGTCGGGCGTCTCGTTGCCTTACCTTCTCGCGCTGACGACAGCGAGCTGGGCGAAATTCACCTTCGTTACGACGGTAAACTTTCTGCCAGTGTCGATGGATCGACACGGCAGGTCCGTAGCGGACCTGAACGAAGGGCGACATGCCTTTGTCTGGAGCACGCGAACGGGTGGCGACGGACAGGGCTCCCATTGGGTGAGCGAAGCGAAACCCAATGGGATGGACGGAGACAGGCCCTGTGAGCGCGCTCCTATATCAGCATGCGTGCCTGGAATTAGTCGTTCTTCTTGCGGCGAGCTTCTTCGAGAGTGTGGCGCGTGACGAATACTTCGCGCACGCCGTGACGCTTTACGCTCCACACG
>DATNGX010000123.1:0-7091 GCA_035605755.1 Candidatus Krumholzibacteriia bacterium | reverse complement strand
GGGCGGCGTTGCGCTGCTCGAGCGCGCGGCGGTACTCGTTGGCGGCGCGCAGGTAGCGAGGATCGGTGGTCGTGCCGACCATGTCGAAGAAACGGCGCCGATGTTCCGGTTCACCCGAAACGGTTCTGAGATCGCCGGGACCGAAGAGGACCACGGGAAAGCGGCCGGCAAGGTCCGAGCGCCGGGGAAGGAGCTGGCCCGCCACTTTGATGCTGCGATGAACGGAGTTGCCGCGCCGCTCGATACCGCACGCGAAGGTCTCGCTGCGGCCGTCGGCGAAGGTGCTGGTGACTTCGACGCGGCAGAACGGCTCGTCGAAACGAATGAGCTCGGCGTCGCTCTGGGCGCGAAACGAGCGACCGAAGCGGAAGAGGTAAATGGCTTCGAGGAAGTTGGTCTTGCCCTGGCCGTTTTCACCGACGAGGACATTGAGCGCGGGTCCAAGCTCGACGCCGGCGCCGACGAGGTTCCGAAAATTCGCGGTTTGTACCCGGTCGACGCGCACGATGGTGCCGGGCGTCCCAGCGCTCTAGTCGCTGAGACGCAGCGGCATCAACAGGCACTGGTGCGCCATGTCGGTGCCGTTTTCTTCGGGCGTCACCACGCCGGCGTTGTCGTTGCGATCCAGCATGAAGCTCACATCGCCGCTCTCGATGGTGCGCAGAATGTCGAGCAGATAGCGCGCGTTGTAACCGATCTCCATCTTGCCGCCGCCGTAGCTGCACGTCACTTCTTCGACCGCTTCGCCGACGTCCGGCGTCTTCACCGAAAGCGTGAGACGATCGTCTTCGACGACGAGCTTCACCTGGTGCGTGATGGCACTGGAAAGAATCGCCACGCGACGGCACGCATCGGTGAGCTCTTCGCGGCTCACCGTGAGTTTCTTGGTGTTCTTCTTCGGCATCACCTGGTTGTAATCCGGGAAGGGACCTTCCAGAAGACGCGAGTAGATCACGCTGTCACCGAGATCGAGCGTGATGTGATTCTCGGCCAGCGACACATTCACGGTGTCGAGACCGCCCACCAGTGAACGGAAAATGCTGAGTGCTTTGGGTGAAACAATGACGTCTTTGTCGGCGCTCGTGTCGGCCACTTTGGCGAGCTCCACTTTCGCGAGGCGGTGACCGTCGGTGGCAATCATGCCCAGGCTGCCCTTCTTCATCTCCCACAACACGCCGCACAGAGACGGACGCGTCAGATCCGTCGACACGGCATAGCTGGTCTTGTTGACCATGGTGTCGAGTGTGCTGGCAGGAACCGTGAAGGAGACGACGGGCTTCTGCGACGGAAGCTTGGGAAATTCATCCGCGCTCTTGCCCATCATTTTGAAACGGCTGCGACGGCACTTGATGCCGATACGATCGCCTTCCACTTCGATGATCACTTTGTCTTCGGGAAGCGAACGCGCAATCTCGAAGAACTTCTTGCCCGGAACCGCAACGCTTCCACTGCCGGTGGTTTCGCACGCCAGCGTGTTTGTCAGCGAAACATCGAGATCGTTCGCCGTAAGCGTGACTTTGCCGTCACCTTTCGTTTCCATGAGGAATGTCGAGAGAATCGGCAACGACGTCTTGGTTGGCACCACGGCGGAAATACCCTGCAAACTTCTCAAAAGATCTTTCTGGTCGACGGTGATCTTCACGCCTGGTCCTCCTTGACCAACGGCAAACATTCCTCGGCTAAGCTCAAAAACGGGGAAGCCAGACTATAGCGCAGCGTGGTGTGACCTGCAAGGAAGGGATCGGGGCGCAGAGGATTTTCCACCGATATCTTAGCGTCAACTCGGTGGACGGCCTCTCCTGTCTTCTACGTATTAATTAGATTCATAAATCGTAGTAGCAGTAGGAGTGTGGAGAAGTGGAACATCAGTACGATACCGCTTGCCCTGTCAGGGGTTTCGTGTACTTCTGGAACGGGGACAGGATGAGGATACCCGGTCGATAAGCCGGGTGTGGATCAACACTGGATAACAATCCCCATCTTCTCCACACACGTTGTTCACACTATGGGGAACGTTGTACACACCCCGAGATTCATGGGGACAACTCAAAACCGCGCGACAATCTTCCGGCTGCGAACAAAGAAAACGGGCCGCGGTCTTCCAAACCGCGGCCCGTCCTGTCTCGAACCAGCCCCCTGGTTGATCGCTAGGAGGAGAGCTCCTTGCGCAACTGGCTGATGGTCGAACGCAACGCGACATCGCGCTCGATCAGCTCGGAGATCTTCTGGCAGGCGTGAATCACCGTTGTGTGATCACGTCCGCCGAATCTCTGTCCGATCTGAGCGAGCGAAGCCGACGTCAAATCACGCGCCAGGTAAATCGCGATCTGTCTTGGGAAAGCAAGACGGGCTGTACGCACCTTGGATCGCATGGATTCAACCGGGACACGATAGTGCTGCGAGACCACCTTCTGGATGGTCGAGATACTCGTCTTGCGCGTCGTCGTCTTCACGAAATCCTTGAGGACGTCGTGCGCCATCTCAATGGTCACATCCCGCTTGTACACGCTGGCGTGCACGAGCAGCTTCACCAGGCTGCCCTCGAGCTCACGAATGTTGCTCTTCACGCTGTCTGCAATCAGAGCCAGCACGTCATCGGGAATCTGAATGTTCTCGCGCTCGACTTTCTTGCGCAGGATGGCGAGACGCGTTTCGTAATCGGGCGGCTGAATATCGGTGATGAGTCCCCACTCAAAACGCGACACCAGACGATCCTCCAGCGACGGGATCTCCTTGGGGGGACGGTCGCTGGTGACCACGATCTGGCGATTGGCGCCATGCAGCGCGTTGAACGTGTGGAAGAATTCTTCCTGCGTGCTCTCTTTGCCGGCCAGGAACTGGATGTCGTCGATCAACAGGAGATCCACGTTGCGATACTTGTTGCGGAACTCGTGGCTGTTGGTGTGACGAATGGCGAGAATCATCTCGTTCATGAATGCTTCCGCGGAGCAGTAGTGCATGCGCGCGTTGGGATGATTCTTGGTGAGACCGTGGCCGATGGCCTGCATCAGGTGCGTCTTGCCGAGACCCACGCCGCCATAGATGAACAGCGGGTTGTAGACCTGGGCGGGACGCTCCGACACCGCCAGGCATGCCGCGTACGTCATGCGACTGTTGTTGCCGACGACGAACTCGTCGAACACATATTTCGGATTGAGGCGCTCGCCTTCACTCACGATCTTGCGCGGGCGCGTGTTGGCGGAAACGGCAGCCGCCGGCACGACCTCGACGCGACGGTGCGTGATTTCCGGCGGCGCATCGTTGGCGTTCTGCAGCATGAATTGCGCTTCGGTTCCGAGCACGGAGCGCAGCGCGAACGTGATCTTGTCGGTGTGATGTTCGCTCACCCAATCAACGAAGAACTTGCTCGGGCAATCGATCACCGCCCTCGATCCATCCACTGATCCGAGCCGCATGGGCTTGAACCAGGTTTCGAATGTCTGCTTGTTCACGAGCGTCGCCACCGATGCTAGAAAACCGGACCAAAGCTGATCGTTTTCTTGTTGGCGGGAGGAAACCGACATGGAATGTACCCTTTCTCCGTCGGATGTAATCCGACACGACCTGGTCACGGCGTGACCGTCGTCCCAAACCCTTCATCAACCGCGTAATCAACACTGGATGTTACCCGTCTCCAGAGACGCAAAAGCTGGGGTTGCCTTCCCGGGGGGCTCGCCACGTGGCACCCGGGAAACAACGACTTATCCACAAATGTGGAAAAGCACTTACCTTATTGAAAAAATACAAGTTAGGAATCTGAAACGGGTGAGCGCGGCGAAGTTGTCCACAGAGCTGTGTCGAGAATTCGTGTTTTCAGGAGATGCCGCACACCCGCTGATACGAACGCGGGTCAAGGTATCAAAGCGACAAAACCGGCAGCAACCGAGAAATAAAGTTCTTCACAAAAAGTGATCAAGTCATGAAGGGCGAGTGACTTATCCGGGGAAAATCTGTGGATAACTTGGTGGATGCCGGATTTTTTGCGGCGGCGCGATGGATGGAGTTGTTCACACCCGCGGCACACCCCGCCGGAGGGCATCCAGGCCGCCATTGGAGGCCATTGCGGGCCGATCCGCCTGGTTGGCCTTGACGACAATCCTGCCGTTACTGTAGTCTCGCCGTTTTGGCAACCCATCTTGTCTGAATCGCTTGCCCTCCCGGCCGGCAATTTCGCAATTACCAATCAAACGCATTACCGTCACAGGGATTCGTCATGAAACGTACATTCCAGCCTCGCCTTATCAAGCGCAAGAGAGAACACGGATTTCGCAAGCGCATGTCCACACGCGGCGGACGCCTCGTCCTCAAGCGTCGTCGCGCCAAGGGCCGCAAGCGTCTTTCGGCGTAGCCAGCGGTCATCGGCGCCGCGATGGACTCGACCGGGTCGACGCGAGGGCCGCGACGGCGTGTGCGCACGCTTCCCCTGCCGTGGCAGTTTCGCTACTGCTACGACGGCGGCCGCAAGATCGTCACACGCTACGCAGTCATCTTCCTTCGAGCTCCGGCGGATCCTGACGGACTGCGGGTGGGCGTGGTGGCAAGCCGCAAGGTAGGCGGCGCCGTCCAGCGCAACCGCGCCAAACGTCTGCTTCGCGAAACCGCACGTTTTCTTGCCCCGCGCTGGCCCGATGAATCACTCTGGATCGTGTTTGTGGCGCGCGAATCCATCAACGGTCGCGGTGTATACGAAGTGCAGGAAGACATCGAACGCGCGATCGCCGCTGCCAACACCGACCATCTTGAATTAAAGTGACGAACGAATGAAGCCTGACCTCCATCTCACCCTGCCCCAGCGCGCGCTCTTGCGCGCGGTGCACGCTTACCAGGATTTCGTTTCGCCGCTGCTTCCGGATATCTGCCGTTTTTATCCCTCGTGCTCGTGCTACGCCTGCGACGCCATCGTGACTCACGGTGCGCTGCGCGGAAGCGTGCTTGCGTTCGCGCGGTTGTCGCGATGCCATCCGCTCAATGGCGGATTCGATCCTGTGCCGCCGCCGCGCCATCGCCATGATTCAGAAATGAAAGGAAGCGAATGAAGCTCTCCACCGAACGCCGTGCACTGCTCGCGTTCGCGATTTCGATGGTTCTGTTCGTCGCCTACGACGCGCTCTACCTCGGCCCCAAAATGAAAGCACAGCGCGAGCGCCGCGAAGCGGCCACGCGCCTCAAAGCCCAGCAGGAAGCCGCCCAGAACCCGGGCACCAGCTCAACTGATACAACGCATGCGCCTGCGGCCGGCGCCGGAACGCTTTCCAGCACCGTCGTCGCCCCGCCCGATTCTCTCGCCGAGCGTCCCGAAAAGAAGATCATCGTCACGTCACCGCTCTACGAGCTCACGCTGAGCTCGCGGGGAGGCGAAATCGTTTCTGCCCGGCTCCTGCACTATCTCACCGACGGCAAGCCTGTCGAACTGATCCCGGCCGGCCCAAGCTGGTCGGGCCGGCGCATGCTTTCGGCGTCGCTCAAGAGTGAAACCGGCACCTTGCCGCTCGACGGGTTGAGCTTCGATGCCACCAGCGGTGGCGCGGCGCTCGAGGACAACGCGCGTGTCGTGCTCGCCGGCACCAACGATGCAGAGGTCGTGTTTCGCGCGCAGACCGCATCGGGAATCATCGAGCGCACGTACCACTTCCACGCCGACCGCTACGATTTCGAAGCAACGGTGCGCGCGAGTGACGCCGTGCTGGCGGGTGCGCAGAATGTGGCCTGGAGCTTCGGCCCGGGCATCGGCCCTACGGAAGCCAGCGTGGCCGACGATCAGGTGTCGTTCAAAGCCGGTGCGCTCCTCGGCGAAGAATTTCATCGCAAGCGTCCCGCGTCATTCGGCAAGGATCACGTGGAGAAGTTCAGCGGCACGCTCTCGTGGGCAACGCTGCAGACCAAGTACTTCCTGGCCGCGCTCTATCCCGATGAGCCGGTGCGCGCCGATGTCGAGATGACCGGTGCCAAGCAGACGCACCGCATTTCGGAGACCGTCATCGTGCCCATGAAGACGGCGGGCAGCGAGCTCAAGCAGTCCATGCACGTGTACCTGGGCCCGCTCGACTACAAACTGCTCGGCGCCACCGGTGTGGGTCTCGAGCGCAACGTCGAGATGGGATGGAAGCCGATCCGGCCGGTGAGCAGTGCCGTGATGTGGTCGATGAAGAAGCTTTATCACTTCATCCCGAATTACGGCGTGGTCGTGATCCTCATCTCGGTGCTGACCAAGGTGCTGTTCTACCGCCTCACCCACAAGAGCTTCAAGTCGATGAAGCAGCTCCAGGATCTGCAACCGCAGCTGCAGGCCATCAAGGAGAAGTACGGCAGCGACCGCAAACGTCTGAGCGAAGAGACCATGCGTCTCTACAAAGAGGCGGGCGTCAATCCGCTGGGCGGGTGTCTCCCGATGCTCCTGCAGATGCCCGTGTTCATCGCGCTCTTCAACGTGTTCCGCTACACCATCGAGCTGCGCGGCGCGCCCTTCGTGGGCTGGATCAACGATCTTTCGCGACAGGATGTACTGTTCCATTTCGGGTTCACACTGCCGCTGATCGGTGACTCGTTCAGTCTGCTCCCGCTCATCATGGGCGCCGCCATGTGGGCGCAGTCGAAGCTGGGCGGTTCGCCGACGGGCCAGACCTCGACCGCCATGCCGCCCGGATTCAACACGCTTCTGCCGGTCGTGTTCACGGTGCTCTTTTACAAGATGCCGTCGGGACTGGTGATCTACTGGATCATCAACACGGGCATGTCGGTGGTGCAGCAGTACTACATTCACAAGAATCATCCCACCGCACCGGTGGCGGTTGTGCCCGACACGCCGAAAAAGGGCCGCGCGAAATCGCGCCGCAGCTGATCGCACCAGGACGTCATGCAATCGATTGAAACCAGCGGCAAGACCATCGACCAGGCGCTCGAGAAAGCGCTGAAGGAGCTTGCTGCGCGCAAGGAAGACGTCGACATCGAGGTGCTCGAGGAGACGCACTCGGGGCTGCGCGGGATCTTCGGCGGCAAGATGGTGCGCATCCGCGTGACGCTCCGCGGTGTCGGCGGCGGCACGGGCATGGACACGGGTTCGTCGGAAGTGATCCGGAAGATCATCGCCGAGG
>DATNGX010000122.1:0-3455 GCA_035605755.1 Candidatus Krumholzibacteriia bacterium | reverse complement strand
TCGCGAGACCAATCCTGCGTTTGCGACCTATGTGCTGGCGTGGGAGAAATTGATCCCGAGCGTGTACGGAAAATGCCGCTTCGCCGTCATCTCGCCGTCGACTCGCGACGACCTGATTGCGCGCGGCATCGACGCGTCGCGGATCGACGTCGTGCTGTGTGGTCTCGATCACTCGCTCTTTCGCCGGCTTCCGGGCGTGCAACGTGAGCACCGTCCCACGCTGGTCCACTTCGGGCGCATGCGCAAGTACAAGGCCATCGACGTGGTGATCCGCGCGCTCAGAATCGTGCGCGACGAGGTCCACGGCGCCCAGCTCATCATCATCGGCGACGGTCCCGACCGCGAGCGCCTGACGGATGTGGTGCGCCGCGAGCGACTGCACGAAGCCGTCCGCTTCACGGGCCGGATGAGCGGCGCGCAAATGGTGGAACAGCTCAATCGGTCGCATGTGTTTCTGAACGCAAGCCCCAAGGAAGGCTGGGGCCTCACCGTGGTGGAAGCCAACGCGTGCGGGGTCCCGGTGGTGGGAAGCAACGTTCCGGGTCTCAGGGACTCCATTCAAGATGGCGTTACCGGTTTCTTGGTTCCGTATGGCGACGTGGGAGCTTTTGCGGAAAAAACCGCCGCGCTTCTCAAGGACCAGGCCCTGCATGACAGGATGAGCGCGGCGGGTCTCGCATGGGCTTCCACACTCACCTGGGAGCGCTGCGCGGATGAAATGGAGCCCGTGTTCTTCCGCGCCATCGACGAGGCCGCGAAACGCGCATGACCGCCGCGCAGCGAACCATCATCCGCTGGACGGTGAAGATCGCCGTGAGCGCCGGGCTCATGGCGTTTCTGCTGCACAAGATTCCGTCGCACGAAATCATGGCGCTGGTCAGTCGCGCCGACCGCGGCCTGTTGCTGGCGGCCACCGTCGTGTTCATGGCAAGCAACGTGCTCGGGTGGTTCCAGTGGCATGTGCTCCTGCGCTCGAGCGGCGTCAATCTGCCCGGCCCGCACACCTTTCGTTTCTATTTCATCGGGCTGTTCTTCAACAATTTTCTACCCGCCAACATCGGCGGCGATGCGGTCAAGGTGTACGACCTCACCCGCGAGGGTGAGAGTGCGTACCAGATGATCGCGGTGACGTTGCTCGACCGTCTGCTGGGCGTGTTCAGTCTGTGCGTGCTCGCGGTGGCGGCGGAGCTCCTCCTGGTGGGCCGCCAGGGCGGAATGCATCATGTGCTCTACCTGGGCGTGTTCATCGCGTGCATGATGCCGGCGCTCGGATTCTATTTCTTTCGTCCGCTGGGGAACTGGCTGCGCCGCTCGGTGCTCAAGCTGCACGCGCTCTCGATCAACGCACGCGCCACCGCCATCATCGATCATCTCTCGCCCTTTCGCGGCCGTCGCGGTCTGGTGACGCGTCTCGTGCTGCTGTCGAGCGTGATCCAGGCCATGCGCGTTCTGACTCACGTGCTGGTCGGGATGGCGATCGGCATTCCCATGACCCCGCTCACCGTGGCGCAGTTCTTCGTGTTCATCCCGCTCCTGTCGCTGGCCATGATCCCGCCCATCACCATCAACGGGCTCGGCATCCGCGAGGGGCTGGGGATCCTGCTCTTCGCCGAAGCCGGCATCGTGCGGACGGATGCGTTCGTGCTGGAATTCGCCACCTACATCATCTCGGTGGCGGTGAGTCTGGTGGGCTTTGCGTTCTTTCTGGCCCGCAAGGCCGCGGCGCCGGCCCGGGTGGCGCCGGAGCCCTAAGTCGTTTAATTCGCTTGATCGAGCGGAGAGCTTCGGGGTACGTTGGGCGCCGTTCGGAGCGCCGGGCGGGAACCCGTTGGCGCCAAACGCATACAATGAACACACCGCGTCCCGAACGCCCACCGCACCGCGGTGTGAGTGAAACCAATTAGCATGAAATCTCCCCAACATTCGGACCCGGTCGTCGCTGTCACCGAAGCGGCGGACGCCGCCATTTTGCGCATCATGTTCTGGGTGGGCGCGGGCCTGGCGTTCCTGGGGAGCCTCGTCCTCTACGCCCGCACCATGGAAGCCAGCTCGAGCTTCTGGGATTCGGGCGAGTTCATCGCCTCCGCGTACACGCTGGGCATTCCGCATTCGCCGGGCACACCGCTCTACGTGCTGGTGGCGAAAGTGGCCAGCATGCTCCCGCTCCCGTTCTTCTCGATCGCGCAGCGTGTCAATCTGCTCTCGGCGTTCTGTGGAGCGGCCGGCGTTCTGTTTGCGTACGTCCTGATCGTGCGCTTTTTCGAGGACATGCAGGGACCGGCGCGCGACCGCTGGGACGGCCTGGTGCGCGTCGGGGGAGGGCTGGCGGCGGCGTGCTTCCTCATGTTCAGCGATACCTACTGGACCAACTCCACCGAGGCCGAAGTCTACGGCATGAGCAACGCGTTCATGGGCTTCATCATGTGGCTCGCCATCAAGTGGGGAGACATGCCCAAGACGCCGCGCTCGACGTGGTTCATCTATCTCATCTTCTATCTGATCGCGCTCAGCGTCGGGTTCCACCTCGGCACCGTGCTTGTGTTCTCGGGCATCTTCTTCTTCGTGTTGATGTCGAAGGACCGGCCCTTCTCCACCTTCGACTGGCTCCTCGCCAGCTTTGTGGTGGCGCTCTTCGTGGCTGACGCCACCATCTGGCGCAACGGCGCCATCACGGTGGTGATGCTCGTCATGCTCGGCGCGGTTCTGGCCTGGAAATACACCAAGGGTGCCCCCTTCGGTGCGGTCGTGCTCGGATTGTTCCTGCTGGGCCTGTCGGTGCACCTGATGCTGATGCTTCGTTCCATGCACAATCCGAGCATCGACGAAGGCGATCCGTCGACGTGGAGAAATCTCTACGCGGTGCTGCGGCGCGAGCAGTATCCGCCCACCAGCATGTTCGAACGCAAGGCGTCGTGGGGTTTCCAGTTCCAGCACTTCAACGGCTACTTCCAGGCCCAGTTCCAGATGTTCACTTCGTACATCGGGCACCTGAACCTGGGCTCGATGATTCCCATCGGTCTCGGCATCTGGGGCATGGTGGACCAGTTCGTGAAGCACCGGAAGACCTTCATGATGCTGTTCATCACGTTCTTCGTGCTCTCCATCGGCCTGGTCGTGTTCCTGAATTTTTCCGACGCCGAAGTGCGCGAGCGCGACTACTTCTATTCGTCGGGCTTCTATTTCTTCGCCGTGTACATCGGTATCGGCATGGTCAGTGTGCTGACCGAGCTGCGCAACGCGTTTGGAAAGCGCGGCGCGGTGGCACCGGTGACCGTGGGTGCGTGCTGCGTGATGCTGGCGCTCCCCATGTTCACGCTCCAGCGCCATTGGTTCACGCACGACCGCGGCCACAATGTGACCTGCGACGAGTACGGGCACAACATGCTCGTGTGTCTCGAGCCCGACGCCATCCTGTTCACCAACGGCGACAACGACACCTTCCCGCTGTGGTTCGT
>DATNGX010000121.1:0-2326 GCA_035605755.1 Candidatus Krumholzibacteriia bacterium | reverse complement strand
GCCCGACGACGTCATCGAGGAAGTCAAGAAATCGGGATTGCGCGGCCGCGGCGGCGCGGGATTTCCGACCGGAATGAAGTGGAGCTTCATTCCCAAGAGCAACGACAAGCCCAAGTATCTGTGCGTCAACGCCGACGAGGGTGAGCCGGGAACGTTCAAGGATCGTCTGATCCTGGAGCGCGACCCGCACGCGCTCATCGAGGGCATCGTTATATGTTGCTATGCGGTCGGAATCAAGAACGCCTACATCTACATCCGCGGCGAATACGACTTTCCGCTCGCGCGTCTGTCCGCGGCGCTGGAAGAGGCGTATCGCGAGGGCTACGTCGGGAAGAACATCAAGGGCTCGGGCATGGATCTCGAAATCGTGATCCATCGCGGCGCCGGCGCGTACATCTGCGGCGACGAAACCGGACTCATCGAGTCGCTCGAAGGCAAGAAAGGCCAGCCGCGGCCCAAGCCGCCGTTTCCGGCCATCCAGGGCGTGTTCGACTGTCCCACCGTGGTGAACAACGTGGAGACTATCTCGGCCTTGCCGTGGATCATGAATCACGGCGCCGATGCGTACGCCGCCATCGGCACGGAGAAGAGCAAGGGCACCATGCTGTTCTCGATCTCCGGCATGGTGGAACGTCCCGGCGTGTACGAGAGTGCGTTCGGTGTCAACCTGTGGGAGTTCATCGAGCAGTCGACCGGCGGCGTCAAAGACGGCAAGAAACTGAAGGCTGTCATTCCAGGCGGCTCGTCCTCGGCCATTCTCACCGCCGAGGAAGCGCGCAACGTGAAGCTCGATTACGAATCCATCGCGGCCACCGGTGCGATGGTGGGTTCGGGTGCGATCATGGTGATCGACGAGGACACCAGCATCGTGAAAGCGCTGGAAGTGGTGCTGCGCTTCTACGCGCACGAGTCGTGCGGACAGTGTCCGCCGTGCCGCGAAGGAACCTACTGGCTGTATGAAATCGTGCACCGCATCCGCGAAGGCAAGGGACGTCCCGAGGACATCGATCTGATGCTTTCCATCTGTCCGGACATGATGGGACGCACGATTTGCGTGCTGGCCGACTCGGCGGCCATCCCCGCGGCGAGCTACATCAAGAAATTCCGTCCCGAGTTCGAAGCCATGATCAATCGTTCCGGCGCGCCCGAGCGCCGTCTTTATCCGGGCGGCGTCAATCTCGAGTCGAGGGCTCTATAAATGAGCGTGAACGTCACCATCAACGGAAAGAAATACCAGTGCGCCGATGGCGCCCTGGTGATCGACGTGTGCCGCCAGAACGGCATCGACATTCCGCATTTCTGTTACCACCCCGGCCTGGGCCCCGACGGCAACTGCCGCATGTGCCAGGTCGACTTCGTGGGTCCGCGCGGCAACAAGCTCGGCATCTCGTGCAAGACCACGGTGGCCGAGGGCATGGAAGTGCTCACCGACTCCGACGCCGCCAAGCGCGCGCGCGCGTCGGTCGAAGAGATGCTCCTGCTCAATCATCCGCTCGATTGTCCCATCTGTGACAAGGCGGGCGAGTGCTCGCTGCAGGACTACTACATGGCGCACGATCTCCAGCCGGGGCGGCAGGACTTCACGCGCTTCCGCAAGGAGAAGGCCAAGGACATCGGCCCGACCCTGATCCTCGACCAGGAACGCTGCGTGCTTTGCGACCGCTGCGTGCGCTTCCTGCGCGACATCGCGAAAGAAGAGCAGCTCTACATTGCGGGACGCGGTCACGAGGCCTACATCACCACGTTTCCCGGCCAGGAAGTGACGAGCCCGTATTCGATCAACACGGTCGATCTGTGTCCGGTGGGCGCGCTCACCTCGAAGGATTTTCGTTTCAACTCGGCGACCTGGTTCCTGAAGGATACCAACACCGTGTGCACCACCTGCGCGCGCGGCTGCAACATGCAGATCCAGACCAAGAAGGATCAGGTCTATCGCTTCCGCCCGCGCGAGAACGCCGCCGTCAACGGCTACTGGGCGTGCGACGAGGGCCGGATCAACTATGAATTCGTGAACCATGACCGCATTCTCACGCCGCACATGCGGCGCGGCATGGACACACTCGAGTGCTCGCTGGTGGAAGCCATCGCCGAGATGCGTTCGTACTTCGGCTTCAAGCCGGCGGGACAGGTCGACAAGCCGTCGACGCGTCGCGTCATGGTGCTGGCATCGGCCACGTGCACGCTGGAAGAAATGTTCCTCCTGGAGCGGCTTGCGAGGGAATTGCTCAACACCCATGTGATCGTGGCGCGTCACGTTCCCGACGGCGTCGACGACCATCTCCTGCGCCGCGCCGACAAACATCCCAACGCACGCGGAGCCGAGATG
>DATNGX010000120.1:0-4123 GCA_035605755.1 Candidatus Krumholzibacteriia bacterium | reverse complement strand
CTCGCGGGCGATCTTGAATTCTCTCCGGATGCCTAGAGGCGAATAATGAGGCCGCCACCAACGTCCAGCTGCGATACGCCGGTGCCGCTGATGCCTGCGCTCACACCACCCGTTCCCACACTGACACCGCCCCACGCGTCGGTGAACGTGATGGGCCAGTTGCCCTCGAGCATGAATCCAATTTTCTCCGACGTGTACACCTTCACACCCAGGCCGAAGATCATGGAGAACTTCCAGCTGTCGTTTCCCTGTACGCTCACACTGCCCTGCTGGGCGTCATCGACGGAAAAGTGAGTGGCGCCGAGGCTCACGGTTGCAAACGGCATCGCTTTGCCCTTGTTGACGCCGGTCACTCCGCCAATGTGCAGATACTCGACCGAGCCGTCGGTGGTGAAGCGATTCGTGATTCCGCGCGCCTGGAGCTCTCCGTCCTGGCGGCGGTACAGGAGACGCACCTGCGCAATCTTCATCGAACCGGGCGGGCTCACCGTGTAGTCCAGTGCGCCGCCGTAATAGACTTCATCGCTGAAATCCAGCTCGCCGAGCTGGTTGCCGAAGTACACATCCATCGCCATGGTCCAGGCGTAGCCGGCCATGCCGATGAGCTCGATGCGGCTCTCGGGCTGCGAATACATGGACGACGTCGTGCGCACCGTATTCTGCGCCGAAGCGCCCGCCGCGGTGAGCATCAACAACGCGGCCATCGATAATAAAACGCGTTTCATTTAAGTACCTCCGTTGCGCGAGAGCATAGACGAATTGCGCCCTCATGGCCAGCGGGCAAAACGTGGCGCCGGTATGCTAGAATGAGAGGGCCGTGATTGAAGTCCGTTCGCGGGTTCTTCCCCTCCTCTTCGCTCTCGTCCTTGTGTATGCGTGCGACGACGACACGCCGGGCGCGTCGTCCACGCTTCGCTGCGACGCGAACGCGATTCCGGTGTTGCTCGCCTCCAAAGCCGACGACGACGACGGAGACGGCCGCACGCTCGACGAAGATTTTCCCAGGATCGACGACGAAGACGATGACATCGCGGACCACGCCTGGATCCGCGATGGCGCCGGCCTCTACCACCTCTTCTTCCACAACGAAGGCCGCGGCGCGCCCTGGTTCATCGAACACTATGTGACGGATGATCTCGAGACGCTGCACTACGCGGGCCGCGCGCTGGAAGCGCAAGCGGGTGCGTGGGACGCGGGCGGAACATGGGCGCCGTATGTGATCCAGGTTGGCGCTACGTACTACATGTTCTATACCGGCATCGAAAGCATCGAGCCCGGCGCGAAGCAGCGCATCGGTCTCGCCATCTCGAGCGACCTGCGCCAGTGGACGCGCGCCCACGTAAACCGCTGCCCCGGCACCTCAGGCGACGGTTGCATCTACGAGTGCGACCAGACGTGGACGACGTGGAGCGACACCGGCGAACGTTTCAATCAGCAGTGCCGCGACCAGTTCGTGATGCGCGACGACGCGCACGAGCGCTGGCTCATGTTCGCGACCGCACGCAGCACCAACGGCTACGGCGTGGTGACGGTGGCGTGGTCGCAGGATCTGACGACGTGGACCGGCGCGGGATACATCAACGCCACGCGACGGCTCGCGAACGGCATTGGCGCCCAGACCACGGGCGGCCAGTGCGAAAATCCGTTTGTGGTGACGCACGATGGAACCCACTACCTGCTCTTCACCGACTGGCAGGATCCGGAAGACAGCGTGAGTGTGGCGGCGCCGCGCACCATTGTTCAATACGCGACATCCATCGCGCTCGAGATCGACGAGAACGGCAGCGCGGACTGGACCTACCAGGGATCCATTCCCGACCCCGGCGTCAACGCCATCGAAGTGTTCCAGTACGACGCCGGGACGTGGATCATGTCGCAGAGCCTGTCCAATCAACGCTCGGGCTACAAGCGGCCCATCCGGCGCATGCTGAAGCTCAAGTGCATCGACTGGGGAGAGGGCGTTTCGTTCGGGACCACCAATGTGGGTTATGAAGAAACCGCTGCGCAATTGCTGGTCGCACCAGGAATAAAAGAAGGCGGGCGTGCCTTCGCACACCCGCCCGCCGAGTAACCGTTTGCAATGCTACCGGTAAAGCGCCTTCACTTTTCCCCACGTCGACGGCTCGGTGGGGAGTCCGACTTCGATCACGAACTCCACCTCGTATGACTCCACGAACGGGCCCAGCTGCTGGACCAGCCAGCAGTAGGTGCCCGGGCCCAGTGCCGCCTGGGGCAGCGCGTTCGTCGTCACCTTGCGGTCACGGAAGAACACCATGAGATCCTGACCGACGTCTTCACCGTTCAGGTGAATGCCGCTCAAGAAGCTCGCATTGGTGGCGCCGCTGGGAATGAAGCTCGTCGCTCCGGCGTTGAACGACATGAAACCGAAATCATCCGGATCCCATGTGTGCAGCCAGAGGTGCGACAGAATCATCCCGGCCGGAATCGTGAACGTGATGTAGTCACGATCGACCGGCGTGTTGACGTCGATGTTCCCGTTGCAGGTTCCGATGATTGTGTTGGAACCGGTTGCAAAATTGATGAGCGTGGGCGTCGCCGGATCATTGGCGAGATCGCCGTTGGTGGCTTCGTCCCAGATGGTGGCGGCGGAGGCCGGAACGGCCAGCGCTGCCAGCAGCAAAATCATGGCAAGGGTCTTCATGTGTACTCCCAGTATGTAATGTGCGCCCCGTATCAATTGTACCAGAAATAAAAACGGGTGAGTGCCCTGGCACCCACCCGTCTCGGGAACTATACGCAATCGCAAGCTATCGATACAGGTTCTTGATCATGCCCCACGTCTGCGCGTCCGTGTTGAGCGCACCGTCGATCACGAACTCCACGGTGTAACTCTGCAATATCGGGCTGGTCTGCTGAATCATCCAGCAATACGTGCCCGGGCCCAGACTCGGGCTGGCCAGCGAATTCGTGGTCACGTTGCGCGTGTCGAAGAACGGCATCATGTCGGAGCCGACGTCGGCGCCGGCGATGTGAATGCCGCTCAGGAACAGGCCGTTGGTTGCGCCGCTCGGGATGAAGCTCGTCGAGCCCGAGTTGAACGCGCTGAACGCGAGATTGTCCGGCGAGAACGCGATCAGATTGAGATGACTCAGCGTCTGGCCCGGAGCAATCGTGAACGTGATGTAATCGCGATCCAGCGGTGAACCGCTGACGGTACCGAGGATCTGATTGGTTCCAACCCCGAATGAAATCCCAGTCGGCGCCGCTTCACTCGAAGACAGGTCGCCGTTGATTCCTTCGTTCCATATAACGGCCGCGCTTGCGGGTACTGCCATGGCGGCCAGGAGCACTACAATCGCAAATGTCTTCATGCGTTTCTCCCGGTTGAAGGCAATGCCGTGCTGCCGGGGATATCGGCAACCCATTCTAGCACAAAACGGGCCCAGTTTGGGTCGCTCCAAATGGGCGCCCAGATACCCCAAACTAACCATCCGCCCCGGCATTCCCGCCAGTAGTAACGCTGTCTAAGCATTCACCTGTTTCCGCGGCCTGTCGGCCGCGTGTTAAGCATGTATCTTCCTGTATTTCATGCGGTGCGGCTGGTCGGCGTCGTGGCCGAGGCGGCGCCTGCGGTCGTCCTCGTAGTCCTGATAGTTGCCCTCGAACCAACTCACCTTGCCGTCGCCTTCGAACGCCATCATGTGCGTGGCGATGCGGTTCAAGAACCAGCGATCGTGGCTGATCACCACCACGCACCCGGCGAACTCGAGCAGCGCGTCTTCGAGCGCACGCAGCGTGTTCACATCGAGGTCGTTGGTGGGTTCGTCGAGGAGCAGCACGTTGCCGCCGCTCTTCAACAGCTTGGCCAGGTGGAGCCGGTTGCGCTCTCCGCCCGAGAGGTTGGCGATCTTCTTGTTCTGCTCCGGGCCCTTGAACATGAAGCTCGCCACATAGGCGCGCGAGTTGAGCTTGCGCTTGCCCACCTCGATGAACTCGTGACCGTCGGAGATTTCATCCCACACGGTCTTGGACGGATTCAGTGTCTCGCGGAACTGGTCGACGTGAGAGAGCTGCACGGTCTCGCCCACTTTGAGCTCGCCGGAGTCCACTTTTTCGCTGCCCGTGATCATGCGGAAGAGCGTGGTCTTGCCGGCGCCGTTGG
>DATNGX010000119.1:0-5851 GCA_035605755.1 Candidatus Krumholzibacteriia bacterium | reverse complement strand
GACGGCGCGCGATCTGGGTCTCGTGACCGAGGTCATCGACGACATCGACTGGGAAGATGAAATTCGCATGACCATGCAGGGCCGTCGCGCGCTGTCGCCCGACGCGCTCACCGGCATGGAAGCCAATCTTCGTTTTGTAGGACCGGAGACGATGGAGAGCCGCATCTATGCCCGCCTGTCGGCGTGGCAGAACTGGATCTTCACCCGCCCCAACGCCGTCGGCGAGCATGGCGCGCTGACGTCGTACGGCAAACCGCACTCACCTGAGTTTGACTGGAGCAGAGTCTAACCATGGACTATCGCGATCTCATCCCGAACAACGTGGGGCTCAAGGAAAACCCCAAGCTCCTGCGCGCGCTCGAGCGCTGGCATCCGCAGTTTCTCGAGTGGTGGCGCGACCAGGGTCCGGTTGTGCACCAGGACAACGACATTTTTCTGCGCACGGCGGTGAGCGTCGATTCATCGGGCTGGGCCGTGTACGACTACGTGCGCATGCCCGAATACCGCTGGGGAATTTTTCTCGCTCCCGTCAAAGGCGAGAGGAACATCCACTTCGGTGATTACATCGGAGCCCAGTGCTGGGAGGAAGTTCCCGGCGAGCATCGCAATGAATTGCGCCGCCTGATCGTGACGCAGGGCGACACCGAGCCGGGCTCGGTGGAACAGCAGCGCCGTCTGGCGCTTTCCGCGCCGTCGCTCTACGACATGCGCAACCTTTTCCAGGTGAATGTGGAGGAAGCGCGCCACCTGTGGGCGATGGTGTACCTCCTGCACTCCTATTTCGGAAAAGACGGACGCGACGAAGCCGAGGACATGCTCGAGCGCCGCTCGGGTGACGCCGATTCACCGCGGCTGCTTTCCACGTTCAATGATCCCATCGATGACTGGCTCGACTTCTTCTGCTTCGCGACATACACCGATCGCGACGGCAAGTACCAGCTGGGGTCGCTGGCGGAGAGCGCCTTCACGCCCCTCTCGCGCACCACGCGCTTCATGCTTACCGAAGAAGCGCACCATCTCTTCGTGGGAGAAACCGGCCTCGCGCGCACCATCCGGCGCACCGCACAGCTCATGCGCGAGAACGAGAGCGAGGATGTGCGTCCGCACGGCGGCATTCCGCTCGACATCATCCAGCGCTACATCAACTACTGGTTCTCGGTGTCGCTCGATCTGTTCGGCAACGAAGATTCGAGCAATGCGGCGGCGTACTTCGCGCACGGCTTGAAGGGGCGCTTCAACGAGGCCAACCGCAAGCTCTACCCGGATGCCACCGCCAGGGAAGGCGCCTACCAGTACGCCATCATGGACGAGGACCGCGGGCATGTCGTCGACCACGAGATCCCGGTGCGCCGCGCCATGAACGCGGTGCTGCGCGACGCCTATATCGAGGACTGCGAGCGCGCCGTTGCCCGCTGGAACAAGATTCTCGAGAACGAAGATTCGAAACTGCGCATCAAGCTGCCCTCGGTACGTTTCCACCGCCTGGTGGGAACCTACTCGAAAGGCCAGTTCGATCCCAACGGCGACATGGTCTCCAGAGACGAGTTTGAATCGCGTCGCGGCGAGTTTCTCCCCACCCGCGCCGATCGTGATTACGTGAAGAGCGTGCAGATTCTGGTGACCGAGCGCGGCAAGTTTGCGAACTGGATCGCGCCGCCGCAGCACGGCATCAACGGCCGCCCGCTCGATTTCGAGTACGTTCGATTGTAGCCGACCACCGGCGCGTCAGCGCCGGAATGCTTTTCATTTTCGCCCCATGACAGGGGATCGACATGAAGCGCTTCCTCTTGAGCGGTGCGTTGTCGGCTGGTCTGCTCGCCGCAGCTCTCGCCGCGCGGGCTTCGCCACCGGCGTCCCCTCCCGTCACTCCATCGAGCGCCGGCTACGCCTCCGGCCGCATCATCGTCAAGCTCAAGCCCGCGCTTCCGGCCACGGATGCGGCGCAGGTTCGCAACGCGTTCTCCGCGCGCGTGGAGAAGCGCTTCGACCGCATCGGTACCGAAGTGTGGGACATCGGCAGTGTGCCGGTCGCCGAAGCAATGGAAAAGCTTCGGCGCGATCCGCGTGTCGAGCTCGTCGAGCCCGACTATCTCGTGTACGCCACCGCCGTCTATCCCAACGATCCGCAGTTCGGCCAGCAGTGGTCTCTGCAGAACTCGGGCCGGCCCTCGGGCAAGCCCGACGCGGATATGGACGGTCCGGAAGCCTGGACGACAACACCGGGCACTCCCGTCCTGATCGGAGTGATCGACAGCGGCATTGAGTTCGATCACGAAGACCTGGCCGGCGTGGTCTACACCAACCCGAACGAAATCCCCGGCAATAATTTCGACGACGACGGCAACGGATACGCCGACGATGTCCACGGCTGGGATTTTCGCAATGGCGACAACGATCCCAACGACGACAACGGTCACGGCACGCACGTGTCGGGATTGATCGCTGCGCCCGGCAACAACGGCAAAGGTGTCGCCGGCGTGTGCTGGTCGGCCCGCATTGTGCCGCTCAAGTTTCTGAGTGCAAGCGGCTCGGGCGCCACGTCCGACGCCATCGCCGCCATCCAGTACGCCATTCGACTGGGCGTCAAGGTGCTCAACACCAGCTGGGGAAGTTTCCTGTACTCCAACGCGCTGCGCGACGCGGTGGCCGACGCCGCCGATCATGGTGTGCTCATCATCGCGTCATCGGGAAACGACACCTCCGATACCGACCTGTATCCCACGTATCCCGCCGGCTACGATCTACCCAATGTGATTGCGGTGACGAGCACCGACCGCAACGACGCGCTGGCATGGTTCGCCGATTACGGCCGCAACACCGTGGACATCGCGGCGCCCGGCTACGACATCATCGGCACGTTTCCGGGCAACCGCTACGTGAGGCTCTCGGGCTCGTCGATGTCGACCGCGCTGGTGTCGGGAGCGGCCTGTTTGTTGTGGTCGCGCGCACCGTTCATGACGGATCAGGATATGAAAGCGGCGCTGTATGCGTCGGTGGACAAGCTTCCGTCGCTCGAGGGCCGTGTGACGACGGGCGGACGTATCAACCTTCAGCGCCTGATGTCCACGATCGACACCACAGCGCCGGCAGCGGTGGCGGGTCTGGGCGTGCAGACGACGGCCTCCAACGCGGTCACGCTGGCGTGGATCGCGAGCGGCGATGACGGTGCGACGGGCAGGGCGTCTCGTTACGAAATCCGCTACTCCACCCAACCCATCACCGCCGGTAATTTCGCGAGCGCCACACTTGACTTGAGTCCGCCGCAACCGCTCGTCGCGGGCAGCGCCGAGTCGTGCCACGTGACGGGCCTGTCCTTCCTTGCGAAATATTATTTCGCCCTGGTTGTGCTCGACGAAGCGGGAAACCGGTCGCCGGTTTCCAATGTGGCGAGCACCACCACGCTCGGCGTGCCGCGCCTGGAGCTCTCCGCGGATACCTTCGACGCCAATCTCACCACGGGTGCAGCGCTGACGCGTGTGGTCACGATCACAAACTCCGGAGAGGGCACGCTCGATTACTCGACTCCGGTGGCGCCGGCGTGGGTGCGCGTGGTGCCGGACGTGGCACGTATCGCCGCCGGGCAAAGCATCCAGGCGCAGGTGATCTTCGACGCGGTGCGCATGACGGCGGCAAGCTACAACTCGGCCGTGCTGCTTGCCACCGACGATCCGGTGCGATCAACCGTACCCCTCACCGTGGAGCTGCAGGTCACCAGCGCGCCCGACATCTCCGTCGGTGCCACCACCCTGGACATGGGAACCGCATTCCCGCAGGTGTGCGCGCAGAAAAGCATCACGATCACCAACCAGGGTACGGCGCCGCTCACCGTGAGTGGATCCACCGTGTCGGAGTCTCCGTTCGTTGTGTCCGGGAATGGAACCATCCTGGCTCCGGGTGAGAGCTTCGACATTCCCGTGTTCTTCTGTCCGCAAGCGAGCGGCAAGTTCGTGGCAGCTCTGTCGGTTCAGAGCAATGATCCCGACCATCCGTCCCTGCCGGTGGTCTTGCTCGGCAAGTGTGCGGAGCCGCCGGCCGTCTCCGCGGGGCCGACCAGTCTGGCGGTGACGCTCAACCCGGGTGGCAGCGCAACCCGGACGCTTTCCATCAACAATGCGGGCGGCAGCAATCTGGACTACGTGCTTTCCATCCTGGCGCCGGGGACCACCGCGCAGACCGAAGCCATCGGCGCCACACCGGCCGCAAGCGAAGCCGCGGGTGTGGCTCGACCGTTGTCGCGCGATGCCATGCAGCGCCTGCGCGAGGCCGGACTGCCGTCGCAAGTCAACGTCGACGCCAACGGCGGCATCGATGCGGGCTCGAGATCGGTGGTGCAGAGTGGTCGCGTGGTCGCTCCACAGCCCGCGACGAGCGTCAATCGCGTCGTGGAAGTGTTCGGCAAGAACGAGAATCTGTTTTCCGGAAGCGAGCTCATGCGCGGCAACGTTTTCAGCTGCAACCGGACCACGAATCTCAAAGAGTTTCGTTTCTATCTGAACCCGTATGCGTCCAGCGAGATCTGGTTTGTGGTGTATACGTCGCAGAGCAAAACCGGCCTGTACGAAATTGTGGGTGCATCCATCCTGTCATCGTCGGGGACCGGTCCCGGCTGGTACAGCTCGGGTGACATCAACGTGCACATGATCAAGAACAGCTACTACATGATGGCGGCCACGTTCATCGACAACACCGGCTACTATCTGCAGAAGAACATCACGCCTTATCCGATTCCGACGACGTTCGGCTCGCTGCTCGCCGGGGCGGGCTACACGTACGCGCCCTACGCCGTGTTTCCGCCCTTCGGTTATCAGTTGATTCCCGCGACGGCGTACGGGCAGCCGGTGGCGTACTACCAGACGGTGGTGACCGACGGCGTGATTCCGTGGCTCTCGGCCAGCGGCGAGACCGGGAGTGTGACGCGCAACCAGTCCACCGACGTCCAGGTGACGTTCGATGCCACCGGCCTTTCCGCGGGCGATCACCTGGCGAATGTTCGCGTCACCAGCAACGATCCGGCCACCCCGGAAGTGATCGTGCCCGTCACACTGCACGTGAACAACGCCGCCGACATCGTGCCGCCGTCGGGACCGGTGGATATCGGTGAATGCTTCATCGGCGCGTCGGCCGCCGACACCGTGGTGGTCACCAACCGGGGAACCACGGCGCTCAGCGTGAACGGTATTCTGACAAACAATCCGCTTTTCACCGTGAAGCCCACGTCGCTCTTCCTCGATGCGGGCGAGTTCGCACCCGTCGTCATCACGTTCAAGCCGAAGACGGAGGGAACGCAGACGGCGACATTCACCATCAACAGCAGCGATCCCGACGAGCCCTCGCTGGCCCTGCGTGTGAATGGCGCCGGCCGCCGGCCGCCGGGTATATCGATACCGTCGCAGGTTCTTTCCGAAACCATTGTGCCGGGTGACTCACGGGCGCACACATTCACGATCGTGAACACGGGTGACGGCCCGCTTGCCTACGAGCTGGCGTTTTCGAAACCGAAACCGGCTGCGCCTCCGGGAAGAAAGATTGTTCCCGATTACGGCAAGCCGCCGACCCGTGTCGCCGGAACCCACGATGGAACCTGGTACGCCGGGCCGCGCGGCGGCGGCCGGACCCGCGCGCTCGTGCACAGAACCGCACCCGCCGATGCCAACGGCCTCAAGATTCTTTCGCTCCGCACCGGCGACGCATTCGAAATTCTAGACTACCTCTTCAGCTTTCCCGACATTGCTGTGATCGATGAGTTCGATGCGTATGTCAATGTCCCCACGCTCGAGGATCTGCTTCCGTACGATGTGGTGCTCCTGATCCATGCCGGTGTGTACGCGGACGCAACCGCTGTGGGCGACGC
>DATNGX010000118.1:0-4425 GCA_035605755.1 Candidatus Krumholzibacteriia bacterium | reverse complement strand
GCGGCGTGCTGCCGCTCCGCTCGGGGTCGCAGGAGCGGACCTCCGGCCTGCGCGTGGCTCTGCTACTACAGGACCCCGACGACCAGATGGTGGCATCAAGCGTCGAGCACGAGCTCGTGCTGTCGGTTCCACTCGACGTCGACGCGGTGACTCGTCGTACGCGCATCGCTGCTGCCATCGAACGTTTCGAGCTGGGCGAATTTCTCGCGCGCAATCCGCACCGTCTCTCCGGCGGCGAAAAGCAGCGTCTCGCCTTTGCAACCGCGTGGCTCGAAGACCCCGACGTGTTGCTCCTGGACGAGCCGCTTTCGTTTCTCGACGAGGTGATGCGCGAGCGCGTGATTTCGTTCGTGCGGGAGATGAATGCGAACGGCACCGCGGTGGTGTGGGCGACGCCCGGCGGCGACGATGTCGAGCTGGCGCAGCGTGTCATGACGTTGCGCGATGGCCGCATCGCCGATCGCGCCATCCCGCACGAACCCGTGCACGACATCGAAGTTTCGCCGCGCGCGTTTCAACGGAGCGCGAGGGTGACCTTCGACGCGGTTTCTTTTTCGTACGACAAACGTCGTGTCATCGATGAGGCGAGCCTGGTTGCGACGGCAGGCCAGCGCATCCTCGTCACCGGACGCAACGGAAGCGGCAAATCGACACTGTTGCTCCTGGCCGGCGGAGCCATCGCACCGTCATCGGGGCGCATCACGCGCGCGGTGGAAGAGCGCGGTGTCATGTACCTGCCGCAGAGTCCCGAGCGTCTCTTTTTCGCCGAAACGGTGATGGAGGAGATCTGCTTCGGTCTCGAGCGCCGCGGCCTCTCCATCGAAACGGCGCGACAGCGCGCGGAAGAAGCCCTCAATCGCGTGGGTCTCGACGCCGGCCATTTCGCGCAGCGTTCTCCCTTCGAGCTGAGCTTTGGCGAGATGCGTCGCGTCGCGTTCGCGATCGCGTCCGCGCTCGATCCCGATCTGTTGCTCCTCGATGAGCCGGCCACCGGCCTCGACGCACGCGGCCGGGCCGTGCTGGAGAGCCTGGTCGGGCATGCGGCCGGACGCGGGGCAGCGGTCATCGTCGCCTCGCACGAGCGTGGTGCGGCGCTCGCGTGTGACCGGATGCTCGAGCTCAAGGGCGGCACGCTCTTCGAGGTGGCCGACGCACATACCCCCTAAGATTAGCCCGCGGTTGACGCCGCGCCGCGTGGCGGCTACTATGTGGCGCCAATTCCCCAAGGAGGGATTTCGTGGATTATCAAGCCATCGGCGCCGTGGGGCGCCTGCTCGCTGTGTCGAGCATGTTCGTCACCGTCGTCAGCAACATCTGGCGACACGGTGACATTGACCTGACCGGGCGCTACGCCAACATGCGGACGATTTATCTCCGCGCTATCGCGATTGGTGTGGTGCTCGCCGTGGTGGCGCGCCTCAACATCCTTGCGATGCTTCGCACGGTGCCTGCGTTCGATTCGTATCTCGGTTTTACCGGTAGCGACATTGCCGATGAAGTGATCGGCATCATCGTGACCGGCACAGTGATTGGATTTCTCAGCAAGTTCTGGAACGATCTGTTCGACCTCCTCTTCGAGACCAAGCGCTACATGCGCGGCAAGGCCAACCAGCTCCGTGCTGACGATGGTCCGCGCCAGGCGCGCGAGCCACGCAATGAGATGAGTGGTGGCGGCGGCGGCGGTCGCGATATGAGAGACATGCGTAACCGCGGCCGTCGCGGTTCGCGTGGCGGGCGGCCCGATCGGGATCGCGGCGACCGGCCGGATCGTGGTGGGGATCGCGGAGATCGCGGCGGACGCCCGGATCGAAACGACCGTCCGGGTGAAACCCCGGGCGAAGTTCGTCGTCCGGAATTTACGAGGGAGCCGTCGTCGGGAAACTCCTGACGGACGGGTCAACTCCTGTATGCGGCGGCTCGAACGACAGCGTTCGGGCCGCCGTTTTCTTTTCGGTAACGATGCGGTAAACTCGCCCCCGTGCTCCCCCGGCACGCAAGGGCAAAAAAAGTCGCCGTCACCCTGATTGCGACGTTGGCGGTGTGCGGCCTCGCAGCCGCCCGGCCCGATACACGTACGCCTCTCCACAAAACTCTCGATTCGCTCTTCTACGCGGCGCGCTACGACACCATGCGTGTCCTGTTGCCGGCGCTCATCCGTGACGCTGAAGCACGCGGTGATTCTGCGGGCCTTGGACGGCTGGCGTTCCAGCGTGGCCGCGTCGAGATCACGCTTGGACACCAGGACATCGCGAGCCGCGAGCTCGACCGCTCCATCCGTCTGTGCGAGTCGGCGCGCGACACCACGTACCTGCTGCGCGCCCTCAACTTCAAGGGCTTCATCCTTCGCGACCAGGGTCACTTTGACGATGCGATGGCGCTGTTCGAGCGCGAGCGTGTGCTGGGACAACTTGCGCACGATCCCTCCGGCGAAGGCAACGCGGTGTTCAACCTCGCCAACAAGGAGATGAAACGGGGAAACCTGCAAGGAGCGAAAGCGGGAGATATTCGCGCCATGGAGCTGTTCCGCAAGACCGGCGATCCCTATCAGATCGCGATCGGTACCAATGCGCTCGGGAACGTGTATCGCTTCCTCGGGGAGGCCGACTCGTCGCGGATCTATTTGCACGAGACGCTCCGCATCGGCCGTGAACACCACTATCCATTCCACGAGCTGTGGGCACTCAACAATGTCGGCGTCCTGGAGCGCGATGTCGGCAACTATGAGACGGCGGTTGAATGCTTTCGGCAGGCGCTCGCGATCGGCCGCCGCATCGGCTTCGACAGGGGAATCGCGCTGGCCGCGATGAACCTCTCGGGCAACCTGGGTTACCTCGGAAGGGGCGATGAAGCGTTCGAGCTGTTCGATGAATGCCTGCGGGTATGCAAGCGCGCGGGCTTCAAAGACCTGGAAGAGACCAGCGCGATCTCGGCGGGAGACCTCAATCTGGAATACGGCCGTTATCGCGAGGCGGCCGCCAACTTCCGCCGCATTCTCAACCGCGAGTTCGTGTTCTGGAGCGAGAAGCGCGCCGCGGCGGCCAGCGGTCTTGCGGTGACACTCGCCGACATGGACAGCCTCACGCAGGCGCTGGATGTGCTGGCGCCCTACGTGACGCCGCGCGCGGAAGTCACCAATCATGTCGCGCAGGCGTACTGGGAGATGAACTATATCGGTCTTTTGCGCCGCGCCGGTCGTTACCAGGAAGCGCTCGATCGTGTCATGGCCTTGCGTCCGGAACTCGACCGCACCGGACGCACCGATATGGGCGTGGAAGCGCGACTCATTGAGAGCGATTGCCGGCGCGAGCTCGGCGATGTGGCACGCGCCACCGCGGCTCTCTCCAGCGCGCTGGATTCCCTCGAGATCGCGCGCGCGGAGGTGGGACAGGCGGATTACCGCGAAGCGTATGGAGTGCACATCATGAGCGAGGTGATCGATGGTTGCCGCGTGGCACTCGAGTACCCGCCTGACAGCCCCCGGGCAGAACGTGTCCGCAGATTCTACGATTCGTTGCAGCGCTTCAAGACTCGCGCGTTGCTCGACCGCATCCGGGATCCACGAGGCAAAGAAGCGCTGGCGGGCGCGATGGCGCGCCCCATCACGGCGTCGACGCTGCAGGGGACGGTGCTGCGCCAGGACGAGCTCCTTCTCGACATCGCGGTGGGCGCGGAACACTCGTACATGTTCGCGATCACGACCGATTCGTGCCGGGTGGTGACGTTGCCCGGCTGGCGTTCGCCGCTTCGCCAGCAGGCGTACCTCTATGCGGATTTGCTTTCCCAATTCGGAAATGACGCACCGGGCCGCCGTATCATCACCGCACAGCGCACGCTGGGTGACGCCGTGCTGGGTCAGGTGAGCGATCTGATTGCCGGTGCAAAGCGCGTCATGATCGCGCCCGACGGCTTCTACGCGGCTATTCCGTTTGGAACGCTGATGCCCGGGGGGCGCGAGATGTTGCTCGAATCGCGCGAGATCGTCGACGTGCCCTCGGCATCGGTGCTCGCCTGGGCGCGTGAAGGTAGCAGCGCATCGCACGAGGCAGCGTCGATGATTGCAGTCGAAGGCGGGTCCAAAGACGGACTGGCGGGTGCGCATCGCGAGGTGAATGCGCTGCGAAAACGTTATGCGAACGTGGCCCTCGTCACCGCGCAGGCGGGTGTGCTCGACACGCTCATCGCGCGCGCGCAACCGAACAGCATCCTGCACATCGCTGCTCACGCCAGAGTAAGCGACGCGTCGCCGTGGCAGTCGGGTTTTCTGCTCGATCCGGGAACCACGGAGCCTTCGCGCGCGAGCGCGGCCAGCGTTGTCCCTCGCGGCGAGACCGTGCTGCGCGCATGGGAGATTGCACGCGCCCACCTTCCGTACCAAATGGCCGTGCTCGCGGGATGCGAAACAGCGGGCGGCCTGCGCACGAGCGG
>DATNGX010000117.1:0-6713 GCA_035605755.1 Candidatus Krumholzibacteriia bacterium | reverse complement strand
GAGTCCTACTGGCAGCTGTTGATCGTGTTCATGGTGGGCGCTCACATCGCACGCGTGGGCGTGCGCGAGCGTTCCTGCGCCGTGCTCCTCGCATCGGCGGTCGCGTCATCGTGCGTGGCATTCATCCAGCGTGCCGGGGGTCTTCATGTCGGACCGATACACATCGGTTCCGAGCACCGCGTCTCGAGCACACTCTTCACCATGACCTTTGCGGGCATTTTGTGCCAGATCATCGTTTTCATCGCTGCACTGGCCGCGGCTCCGATCAAGACACGCTGGCGGACCCTGATCACGGCCGCGGCGTTCCTGATGTTCGTGGCACTTCTTTTGACCATGACGCGCGGAGCGTGGATCGCCGTGTTCGCGGGGCTCATCGCCGTGTGCGTGCTGCTGCGCAGCCGCGTCCTCGCGCTCGCCACCGTGCTCGCCATCGCCGTCATGTTCCTGTATACCCATCACTACCGCAACGACCAGGGACGCACTCTGGCTGTCGACACGTTTGCCACCGAGCAGGCCGACCGCAATGTGGCCACACGGCTCGTCCTGTGGGACATCTCGTGGAAGATGTTCCTCGACCATCCGCTGTTGGGTGTGGGCATGGGAGACTATTCGCGCGAAGCGGAAAAGCGGCTGGCCGAGCGCCATGTGCGCACCACGGTGGATTCGCACAACATCTATCTGCAGATTCTCGCCACGCGCGGGCTGGTGGGATTCATTCCCTTTGTGGCGTACTGGGTGGTGCTTGTGATGACGCTGTGGAAACTGGCGCGCCGCGCGGTAAAGGGATCACTCGCGCGCCACTACGCGATCGGTGCCCTGGGCGCGACCGCCGCGGTGCTGGTGGGTGCGCTCACCGAAAACAATATCGATGACGCCGAAGTCTTTGCGGCGTTCATGTTCCTGGCCGGTCTGGCGCTGGCGCAATTGCCTGCGGAGAGCGCCGCAGCGTGACCAGCGCCGCCGCGGCAAATACACAGATCATCGGTTCGACAGGAATGCGCGTGCGCAGCGATCCAAAGAAGACCACCGCGACAGCGGTGTGAACGATGACGATTCCGTAACCGAACATGAGCTCGCGCCACCTCCGGCGCGTCATCCAGAGTCCCACCACGAAAAGCGGCATGGCCACGATCGCGTAAATCATGCCTGCGTCCAGCTGCGCGGCCACCTTTCCCAGGCGCGATTGATTGTTGAACCACCAGCCGCTGCGGATGCCGCTGAGACCCATGTCGCTCTTGAGCCGCCAGCAACGCACCAGTTTCCAGAATACCAAGGACGGCACCTGGCCCGGATGGGTGCGCAGATACTCACGGCCGAGCTGCCACGCCGCGCGGTCGCGTTCGAGCTCCGACATGGCCGTGAGCCGGTCCCGTTCGGGAAGTACTTCGAGCGGCGCCACGCCACCGCGCCACCCGGGCGTCGCGGCCACCTTTTCATTGTTTCCCTGGTAGAACGTCATGCCACCGTGAGTGGTGAGAACCGGCGCGCCCACCACGCGCGCGTTGCGCGCGAGCCACGGAAGCATCACGACAACGAAGAGAATCGCGGCCAGCGCAATGCGCGTGAGACGATGGCGCCACGGTGCGGCACCAAACAGGAGTGCGGCGGCGAGCATCCACTCCAGCATGGGAAGGCCCGAGGGGCGCGACAGCGCGGCCAATCCCAGCAGCCCTCCCACCAGCGCGGCGCGCAGGAGCGAGCTCCTGCAAATAGCCGCCGGTGTCGCGGCCAGCGCCATGGCACCGAGCAGGAATGTGAGATACAGATTTTCGGTGAGCAGATAGCCGGAAACAAAAATCAAAAACGGATTGAGCGCGGCGAACCAACCCGCCCACACCGACGCACGTTCGCCGAACCAGACGCGCGCGACGCGGAGCGTGAGCCACACCACCACGACGCCGAGCAGCACCTGCGCCACGCGAGCGGCGGCGGGCTCGGGGCCGCTCACGCGATACAGGAGCGAGAGAAAAACCGGATAGGCGGGCGGCCGGCGCGCGGTCGGCGTTTCTTCCGTGGAAACGAAGCCGCGTCCGTCCGCGAGATGGGTGGCGATGGCGTGATAGTCGGTCTCGTCGCCTTTGGTCGCGGCGTCGAGCCCGACCACGTACACGCTGAACCCGAAACGCGAAAGCGCTGCCACGACGAGAATCGTGGACAGCGCTCGCGCGGAGAACAGTTTGCGGAGGACGCTCACCGCACCTTTTCGGACATCAACTTGGCCTGTGTGAAGAGAAGCAGATAATCGCGGCCGCCGGCCTTGCTGTCAGTGCCCGACATGTTGAAGCCGCCGAACGGATGCACGCCCACGAGAGCGCCGGTGCACTTGCGGTTCAGGTACAGATTGCCCACGTGAAAATCACGCAGTGCCTGCTCGAGGTGCTCGCGCTTGTTCGAGTACACCGCGCCGGTCAGACCGTATTCGGTGTTGTTGGCGATCTCGATCGCGTGATCGAAGTTTTTGGCCTTGATGAGCGCCAGCACCGGACCGAAAATTTCCTCGAGCGAAATGGTGGCGTCGGGCGCCACGTCGCCGAACACCGTGGGCTGGATGAAATAGCCCTTCCCCGCGCCGCGCATCCCGCCCGCGAGGAGCTCGCCCTCGGTCTTTCCGGTCTCGATGTAATCGAGAATCGACTGCTGCGCGTTCTCGTTGATGACCGGCCCCATGTTCACGTCTTTCGACTCGTACGGTGCTCCCTGCTTGAGCGCGCCCACCAGCGGGAGGAGCTTCCTCACGAACTGGTCGTACACCTTCTCGTGCACGATGGCGCGCGAGCACGCGGAGCACTTCTGTCCCTGAAATCCGAACGCGGATGCGGCCACGCCTTTCGCCGCATCGTCGAGATTGCAGTCATCGTCCACCACGATGGAATCCTTGCCGCCCATCTCGAGCACGGCGCGCTTGATCCAGAGCTGGCCGTCGCGCGGGCGCGAGGCCTCGGCATTGATGTGAAGCCCCACTTCCTTCGATCCGGTGAAGGCGATGAAACGCGTCTTGGGATGCGTGACGATATGCTCGCCCACTTCGCGGCCGCCGCCCGGCACGTAGTTCACCACACCGGCGGGCACGCCGCATTTCTCGAGGACCTCGATGAATTTGGCCGCAATCACCGGTGAATCGCTCGACGGCTTGAGCACGACCGTGTTGCCGGTCACGATCGCCGCACTCGTCATGCCGGCCATGATGGCCATGGGGAAATTCCAGGGCGGAATCACCGCGCCCACGCCGAGCGGAATGTACGCGAGCTTGTTGTTCTCGCCCGCAATCCTGGTGAGCGGCTGATCGTCGGCGAGGCGCAACGCTTCGCGACCGTAGAACTCGAGGAAGTCGATGGTCTCGGCCACATCTCCGTCGGCTTCCGCCCAGCTCTTGCCCACTTCGAACACCATCCACGCCGCATATTCGAACTTGCGCTCGCGGATCATGTTCGCCGCCTTGAACAGAATGGTGGCGCGGTCTTCCGCCGAAACCTTGCGCCACGAC
This sequence comes from Candidatus Krumholzibacteriia bacterium, assembly GCA_035605755.1. Taxonomy (GTDB): domain Bacteria; phylum Krumholzibacteriota; class Krumholzibacteriia; order WVZY01; family JAKEHA01; genus JAKEHA01. The sequence goes on along the minus strand of DATNGX010000117.1, from coordinate 3,229 downwards.
TCGAACGCTTTCAGCGCGGCCTGCATGGCCTGCTCGGCGTGCTCCCGATGACCCTCGGCGACGAAGCCGACCACCTGGTCGGGATTGGACGGATCGACGGATTCGATCATCTCGTCGGTCTTGATCTTCTTGCCGCCGATCACGAGCGGATATTCGCCGCCGAGCTGCGTGCGCACCACGTCGATGGCGTGCTGCATGCGCGCCGCGATGGCAGGGTCGTCGAAATTCTCGAAGGGTTCATTGACAAACGGCGTAGGCATGGAAGTCTCCTCGATGTCGTGATGAAAAAATCGGCGTTGAACGGCCGCGGCTGGTCGAAGTGTGGCGGCCGTGAGCAGCGCCTAATATAAGGAATGTTTTGGCCGGGTGTAAACGCCCAAATTGAACGGCGCCACGGCGGCCCGCGTCAATAAACGCTTGCCGCACAGCACGATACTTGCGTACCGTGGCGGCCGTGGCAAGCGTTCACAACGAGCTCGTCTCGGTCCGCTACGCGGAAACCGATCGCATGGGTGTGGCCCATCACTCCAGCTACCTCCTGTGGTTCGAGCTCGCGCGTACCGGCCTTCTGCGCGAAGCGGGACACGCATATCGCGATCTCGAAAGCGGCGGTGCGTTGCTTCCGGTTCTCGAATATGGATGCAAGTTTCTGAAGAGCGCCGACTACGACGACACGTTGCGCATCGAGACGCGGGTGCGCGAGCTGCGCAGCCGCACGGTTACATTCCTGTATTCTGTCTACCGGGGCGATGAGCACATGGCGGAAGGCTTCACCCATCATGTGTGTGTGGACCGCGATTTCAAGCCGCGACGTTTCCCCGATGATGCGATGAAGGCGATGCAGGCCTTCGTCGTCGATTCAGCGTAGGACAACAAAGTCTCCGGAGGGCCTGTCGGCCGTCGGTTCCCATTCCACATCCACACGGCTGACACGCGCGGCCGGCGGACCGGTGCTCACGAACGCCAACGCCTGTTCGCATGCATCACGCGAGCCGATGAAGCAACATTCGACGCTTCCATCTGAATGATTGCGAACCCATCCTGAAAGTCCCAGCTCGCGGGCGCTCATTCGTGTGCTCTCGCGAAAAAACACGCCCTGCACGCGGCCGTGGACACGCACATTCAATTTCCATATGGGAGCGGAATCGGCGGTCACAGGTCGAAGATGATGCGCGCGCGATACCCGTCGGCGTTCTCTTCCATGAGGAGCTCATGATACGTCGCCGCCTTGACATCGAAGCGGAGTGCGTGGCGCGCGGGATCGAGCGGCTCGCCGAAGATCACGGCACTGGCCACGACGTCCTCCGACACCACCACATCGGCGTTGGCGTAGAGCTCACCATGCATGGCGCTCGCGAGAATGACTGCTGAAAGCCAGTCGACAAGCAGGTCCTCCCGGCTTTCCGCCTGCACCTCGATACGTCGTTCGCAAACGGCTTCCACCGTGCTGAAGGTCATGAGCGCGCACAAGCCACGCGTCGCGTGTTTCAAGAGGGCGGGCAATGTGTTGCCCCACACCTCGAGGCCCACGTCGCCGGAGTGATCGATTTCGCGAAAGCCGCCGGCCGGCACGTTGGAGTCGGACGCGCTCACGCTACACCGTGTAACGCGCCGCCACCGGGAAGCGGCGGCCGACGCCGAAGGCCTTCGACGTCACCTTGATGCCGGGCGCGGCCTGGCGGCGCTTGTACTCGTTGATGCGCACCGCGCGCACGATCCACTCCACCGTGGCGCGCTCGAACCCGCGGGCGACAATTTCGTCGGTGGAAAGACCGTCCTCGAGATAGTGGTCGAGAATGGGATCGAGGATTGCGTACGGCGGCAGCGTGTCCGTGTCCTTCTGGTCGGGACGAAGCTCCGCCGACGGCGCTTTCTCGAGCGTGGAGCGCGGGATCAATTCACGCTCGCGGTTGTAAAGTGCGGCGAGTCCGTACACAGACGTCTTGGGCACGTCGGAAATGAGTGCCAGGCCCCCGCTCATGTCGCCGTAGAGCGTGCAGTAGCCCACCGCGAGCTCGCTCTTGTTGCCCGTCGACAACACCAGGGACCCAAACTTGTTGGAGAGCGCCATCAAGAGGTTGCCGCGAATGCGCGCCTGCAGATTCTCTTCGGTGACGTCGCGCGGCTTTCCAAGGAAAGCGCGCGATAGCGCGCTATCATACGCGGTCATCACGTCCGCAATGGGAATGACGAGGAGCTCCACGCCGAGATTTTCTGCCAGCGCGCGCGCATCCACAAGACTCCCGGCGGATGAAAACGGCGACGGCATGGCCACTCCCTGCACGTTCTGCGCCCCCAGCGCCTCGGCGGCGAGACACAGCGTCAACGCGGAATCGATGCCGCCGGAGAGGCCCACCACCGCGCGGCTGAATCCGCATTTGAGAAAATAGTCGCGCGCGCCCAGAACCAGCGCCCGGCGCATGCTCTCGATTTCATCCATTTCGCGATAGCGCCCGTCGCCGCCCGCCGCCGCGCTGTCGACAACGACCATCTGTTCTTCGAACGCCGCCAGTGCGTTGACGAGCTTTCCGCGCGCGTCGAGAAAGAGGCTGCGCCCGTCGAACACGAGCTCGTCGTTGCCGCCGGTCAGGTTCACGAAGATGAACGGCGTGTGATGGCGGCGCGCATGACTGGACATGAGCTCGGCGCGAAACCCTTCCTTGCCCACCGCGAACGGCGAGGCGGAAATGTTTATCATCAGGCTCGCGCCGCGCGACGCCAGCATCTGGATGGGATCGACGGCGTAGGGCCGGCGACGGAAAAGCTGCGGATCGTTCCACGCATCCTCGCAGATGGAGAGACCGATGCGCTCGCCTTTGAAATCGAACGGCTCGCAGGTTTCCGCCGGCTCGAAGTAGCGGGCCTCGTCAAAGACGTCGTAGGTGGGCAGGAGAAGCTTGTCGTGGCGGTGCACGATCCGGCCGGCCGCCAGCATCACGGCCGAATTGGTGACGCCCTTGCCGGTCTCGGCGCGGGAAGGCAGCGGGAGCCCCACGATGACACCGGGCGACGCCGGGTCTTCGGTGGCAGCGCGAATACGCTCGAGCCCCGCTTCGCACTGGCGGATGAAGGCCGCCCGCTCCACCAGATCGCGGGGCGGATAGCCGGACACGCACAGCTCGGGGAAGACCACGAGGTCGGCGCGCTCGTCCCGGGCCCGGTTCATGGCGTCGAGCACGCGCGCGACGTTACCGCCCACATCCCCGACGATCGTATTCAGCTGTACCAG
>DATNGX010000116.1:0-6245 GCA_035605755.1 Candidatus Krumholzibacteriia bacterium | reverse complement strand
TCGTTACCGCCGTCATTCTGCATCAGTACCTCGCCGGCGTGCTGGTGGTGCTCATGCTCTCGGGCGGGGAAGCACTGGAAGCGTACGCCGTGCGCAGCGCGTCCTCGGTATTGAATGCGCTGGCGCGGCGCATGCCGAATGTCGCGCACAAGAAGACCAACGACCACATGCAGGACGTGGCGCTGGATCAGATAGTGATCGGCGATCTGCTCGTGGTGTTTCCGCACGAGATATGTCCGGTGGACGGAACCGTGATCGACGGTCACGGCACCATGGACGAGTCGTATCTGACCGGCGAGCCGTACGTGATGTCGAAAGCGCCCGGAGCGGGCGTTCTCTCGGGAGCCGTGAACGGACAGTCCGCGCTCACCATTCGCGCCGACCGGCTTGCGGTGGATTCGCGCTACGCGAAGATCATGCAGGTGATGCGCGAGTCCGAGCAGCGCCGGCCCAGTATCCGCCGGCTCGGCGACCAGCTCGGTGCCATTTACACGCCGGTTGCTCTTTCCATCGCACTGCTCGCGTGGTTGATCGGCGGCTCCGCGGACCGCTTTCTCAGCGTGCTGGTGGTGGCGACGCCGTGTCCGCTTCTCATCGCCATTCCCGTCGCCATCATCGGTTCGGTATCACTGGCCGCGCGGCGCGGCATCATCGTGCGCGATCCGGCCATTCTGGAAAAGGTGAGCAAGTGTCGCGTCGCTTTGTTCGACAAAACCGGAACTCTCACCTACGGTGAACCCACCTTGACCGGCGTGATCGTGGGCGACGGGATCGCGAGCGATGAAGTGCTGGCGCTCACTGCAAGTCTGGAACGGTACTCGCGACACCCGCTGGCGGATGCCGTGCTCAATGCCGCGAAGAAAGAGAAGATTTCGCTCGCCGAAGCGGTGCAGGTCAGCGAGAAACCCGGCGAAGGGTTGCGCGGATCGGTGCGCGGGAAAGCCGTGCAGGTCACGAGCCGGAAGAAGTATCTCGCGCAGAACCCGGACGATGCCGCGCGGCTTCCGGAAGCTGCCGACGGCATGGAGGCCATCGTTCTCGTCGACGGCGGCTATGCCGCCACGCTGCGCTTTCGCGACGAACCGCGCGAAGACGGCTCGCAGTTCATCCGGCATCTGTTCCGCCGCCACCAGATGGAACGCGTGATGTTGATCTCCGGCGACCGCGAATCCGAAGTGCGCTATCTCGCCGAGAAGGTGGGAATCACGGATGTGCGCGCCAATCAGAGTCCCGAACAAAAGCTGGCCCTGGTGCGCGCCGAAACGGAAAAAGCCAACACGCTCTACCTCGGCGACGGCATCAACGACGCGCCTGCTCTCACCGCCGCCACCGTGGGGGTGGCCTTCGGACAGGCCAGCGATATCACATCCGAAGCCGCCGGCGCGGTGATTCTCGACAGCTCGCTCGCGCGCGTCGACGAGCTGCTCCACATCGGCCGGCGCATGCGAACCATCGCGCTGCAGAGTGCCATCGGCGGCATGTCGGTCAGCATTATCGGCATGTTGTTCGCGGCAGCCGGATATTTGCCACCAGTGGCCGGTGCGATCACGCAGGAAGTCATCGACGTGCTTGCGGTTGTCAATGCGTTGCGCGTGGCGATTCCGCCCAAATCCCTTACGGATTACTAGCCGACTCTTTTGTCGCGCTCGACACGCGCGAGCGGCTATCATGCAGTTGTGGCGTTCGGACTATTAAGAGATATCCTCGTCATCTTCGGCGTCGCCGTGGTGGTGGCGTTCGCATGCCATCGCCTGCGCATTCCCACCGTGGTGGGCTTCATCATTGCCGGCGTGATCGCGGGTCCGTACGGGCTTCGTCTGGTGACCGACACGCACGCGGTGGAGCAGATGGCGGAGATCGGCATCATCTTTCTGCTCTTCACCATCGGCCTCGAGTTCTCGATCGAATCCATCTCGCGCGTACGGCGGCTGTTCTTCATTGGCGGGCCGCTGCAGGTCATCGCTACCGCGGTGCCGGTCACGCTACTTGTGCACATGGCAGGGTTTTCAATTCAGGCATCGATCCTGCTCGGTCTGCTCGCGTCGCTCTCCAGCACGGCGATCATTCTGAAGCTTCTCACCAGCCGCTCGGAAGTGACGAGTCCGCACGGCAAGGGAACCATGGCCATCCTGATCTTCCAGGATGTGGCGTTCGTGCCCATGATGTTGTCGATTCCGTTTCTCGCCGGACACGCCGCCGGTGATCCGTGGGTGAGTATCGGCCTGCTCATCGCCAAGGTGATCGGCATCTGGCTGGTGATCTGGCTCCTGGCGCCCAAGTTCGTGCCGCGTATGCTCTCCGCCATTGCGCGCACCGGAAGCAATGAGCTGTTCCTGCTTTCGATCGGGGCGATCTGCTTCACGGTCGCATGGGGAACGTCGCTGCTCGGTCTTTCGCTCGCGCTGGGCGCGTTCCTCGCCGGTCTCATTCTCTCCGACTCGGAGCACAGCCACCGCACCCTGGAGAACGCGCTTCCGTTTCGCGATGTGTTCTCGAGCTTCTTCTTCGTGTCGATCGGCATGCTGCTCGATTCGAGCTACGTGGTGCACAATGCGCCGGTGTTGCTCGTCGCGACGGTGCTATTCATGGTGATCAAGGCGATTGCAAGCACGGGCGTCATGCTCGGCGTGGGACTTCCGTTTCGCGTGTCGGCGTTGACAGGTCTTTCGCTGGCACATGCGGGAGAGTTCTCGCTCCTGGTGCTGGCCGCGGGTCTGGGAGCGGGAGTATTCGACAACGACCAGTATCAGCTCATTCTCGCCGTGTGTTTGTTCTCGATGGTGGCGGCACCCTTCGTGGTCGGCCTCGAGCAGCGCCTGGCAGATCTGGCGGGGCGTCTGCCCATGCCGCTCGCCGTGCGCGAAGGACGCTACTTCATCGCCGGTGAGCCCGATCCCAAGCTCGTCGACCACATCGTGATCGCCGGCTACGGTGTCATCGGCGCGATGGTGGGTCACTCCGCCAAACTGTGCGACATTCCGTATGACACCATCGAAGTGGACTTCAATATTGTGCGCGAACAGGGAGAGCGCGGCGTTCCCATCTTCTATGGTGATGCCACCAATGAGGCGTCGCTGCTCAAGGCCAATCTTCCCGACGCGCGTGTGTTCGTGGTCGCCATTCCGGATCCGGCCGGTGCGGCGCGCGCGGTGGGCATTGCGCGACGTATCAATCCCAAGGTGCACATCGTGGCGCGCGTGCGTTACGTGCGCGACATGGCGCGCCTGTATCAGCTCGGCGCCAACGTCATCGTCTCCGAAGAGGTCGAGGCGTCGGTCAAGATCTTCTCCGAAGTGTTGAGCCACTACGGTGTTTCCGACGAGATGATCGAGGAATTTGGAGGCGTTGCAGCGCCGCGCTCTCCTCACTAGCAACTCATGCTATGATGGGGGCCGGTTGCGCGCGTTCCGCGCGCTATCCAAGGAGGCTTCATGTCCGTCCAGACCAAGCCCTCAGTCGAGTCCATCGAAACCGGAACGCTCCCCGAAAACGCATACACGGAGCTGAAACCCGGCGAAGTCTACAAACCCATCGTGCCGGCGTCTGCCACGTTGCCCGAAGTGACGCTGCGCAGCGTCCTCTGGGGCACGTTCCTTTGCGTGGTCTTCACCGTTGCGTCCGTGTATTCGGGACTCAAAGTCGGCCAGGTCATGGAGGCCGCCATTCCGATTTCGATTCTCGCGATCGGCCTTGCACGCGCGTACCCGCGCCGCTCCAGCATTCTCGAGAACGTCATTATTACTGGTATCGGCGGTGTGTCCGGTTCCGTGGTGGCCGGCGCAATCTTCACCCTGCCGGCGCTCTACATTCTGCATCTGGATCCGCATCCGTTGCAGTCCATGCTCATCTGCACCGCCGGCGGATGCCTGGGCGTGCTGTTTCTGATTCCGCTGCGCCGCTACTTCGTGCGCGACATGCACGGCAAGCTACCGTATCCGGAAGGCACCGCGATCACCGAGGTGCTGGTGACGGGTGAGAAGGGCGGTTCCCAGGCGAAGCTCCTCTTGCAGGCCACGTTCCTCTCGGGCATCTACGATTTCTTCGTCACCACCTTCCATGTGTGGAAGGAAGTCGTGAACTTCCGGTTCATACCGGTGATGGAGAAGCTCTATTCCAATGCGCGCATCTCGCTCGGCTTCGACGCCACCACGTTCATCCTCGGGCTCGGCTACGTGATGGGGCTGCGCTCGTCGATGATTCTGTGCGCGGGCGGTGTGTTCTCGAACTTTGTGCTCGTGCCGGTGGTCTGGATGCTGGGCAGCCACTTCCCGGATATCGCCGTTCATCCGGGCAAGATTCCCATTTCGCAGATGGAAGCCAACGACATCTTCCGCAACTACGCGCGCTTCGTGGGCGTGGGCGCCATCGCCACCGCGGGCATCTTCGGCATCGTCAAATCGCTGCGCGTGGTGGGGAGCTCGCTGGGTGTGGCCATGCGCGCATTTCGCGGCGGAGAAAGCGCGTCGCTGGAACGTACCGACCGCGACATTTCCATCATGACCATTCTTCTGGGCGTGATCGTCAGCACCATCGCCGTCGCGGTGCTGCTGGGCAAGCTCCACTCGTCGATTGCGGTCGCGGCCATCGGCGTGGTGCTGGTCCTGTTTTTTTCGTTCTTCTTCACCTCGGTGGCGGCTCTGTGCATCGCCACCACCGCGCGCAATCCCGTCTCGGGCATGACCATGTTGACCATTATCGTGTCATCCGTGGTGTTGCTCCAGTTCGGCCTCTCCGGAACGACGGGCATGTTCTTCGTCATGATGATCGCGGGCATGGTGTGCACGGCACTTTCGGTTTCGGGCCAGACCATCACGGACTTGAAAACCGGCTACTGGCTGGGATCGACGCCGTGGCGCCAGGAGCGCATGAAGTTCATCGGTGTCATTGCATCCTGCGCGGCGGCGGCGCTCACCATTGCGTTGCTTGCGAAGGTTTACCAGTTTGGAGAGGCGGCGGAGGGGGACACGCGCACCGTGCTGGAATCGCCGCAGGCTTCCATCATGAAAGAACTGGTGCAAAGCTTCATGAGCCGCGAGCCGGTGGCGGTGATTCTGTTCGGTGCGGGCGCGATGGTGACGCTGATAATGGAAATGCTGGGCGTGCCCGCACTCATCTTTGCCCTCGGCATGTACCTTCCGCTGTATTTGAACTCACCCGCGCTGGTGGGAGGATTTCTCGCCTACGCCGTCGACAAGAAAGCCGCCCGCACCGGCAAGCGCTCCATGCGTGAACGCGGCATCGTGATCGCATCCGGCCTCATGGCGGGCGGCGCGCTGGGTGGGGTGATCGGGGCCGGGTTGCACATGATTCCGGGTTACTCGGAAGACTGGGTGAAGACACCGTTCTACGAGAACGACAACATTTCGCAGCCGGTATCTCTCATCGGCTTCGCGTTGTTTGTGGCGTACGTGTGGTGGGCGTCACAGCGCACACCGAAGTCGGAGGCGTGAGAAGTATGCGAAGACTTGCTATGTGCGTGATGCTCGCGACGGTGCTGGCATCCTGCACGGATAACGACAAACCGCGCCAGGAACGCGCGACCGCGCAGGACACAACCAGTATGAGCGCACCATTGATTGCCGACGTGCTCGCGCGTCACACGCCGGATCTCATGAAGATCCCCGGTGTGGTGGGAACCGCGCAGGGCGAAGAGAACGGGCGCCCAACCATTATCGTTTATGTCGTGGAAGAAACGGATTCGCTGGTGATGGCGGTGCCGTCATCGCTGGAAGGTTTTCCGGTGAAGCTGCAGAGCAGCGGGCGGTTGGGCCCGCAACATTAGCGCCCCGGAGTTTGCCCGGAGCCGGCGCCCGCTTCGAGACCTCGAGAGCGCGCGCTGGCCGCTGCCAGATACCGCGCAATCGTCTCGTGTTCTTCCGGCGTGAGCTTCGCTTCCGTCACCATGTACGCCACGTATCCCTTCCATTCTTCCGGGGAATACTCGGAGGGAAGATGGAGATTGTGGCAGCTCGAGCACTTGTCGACGTAGAGCGCGCGTCCCTGCGCAAGGTCTTTGACCGTTGTGCCCGGCCACTCCCGTTGCGCCCACTCGGCGTCCTGCGGGGTGGGATGGTCGAGCGCGGCCGAGCATGCCGCGGCGAGCGCGACCGCTGTCGCGAAACCAAGAGCCAGTCGCACTCGCCGCGTTTGCTTCATTACAGATCCATTCCGAAGATCAATCGCACTTCAAGCTTCTCGAGCTCGTCGAGCACGAGATCGTTGCCTTCGTCGGCCTCCGTGCCCTT
>DATNGX010000115.1:0-3033 GCA_035605755.1 Candidatus Krumholzibacteriia bacterium | reverse complement strand
GGGATGCATGTCGCACGGCCCGCCCGCCACGCTCACCGCGCCCAGCATGTCGTGTGTGGATGCCTTCCCGAAGTACGTGATCACCAGCGCCCAACGGAAGGCGCGCGTGTTGAGCGGATGAAATGCGCGCACGAACAGATTCTGCGGGAAACGAAAGATGATTCCGGCCGCGACGCGTCGATCCGTCTCCGGAAGATTGTCCGCGAAATCATTCTGCAGTGTCAGATTGTAGACGATCGCCTGCGCGGGACAGAAATGTTCGCGATACCAGCGCAGAAGGCTCAGCGCTTCCACCGGGCCGTAACCCGAAACCCCCGCGTTCACCACGCGCGCGCCCGACAGCCACTTTTCGCGCAGCACGCGCTGCACCACATCGGGATAGTTGCACTGCGGCGAGCTGCCGCTGCCTTCCGTGTAGGAATCGCCGAGAAAGAGAATGCGCGGCCCGTTGTCGGTCGAATCGGCGTCGACGAAACAGGGGAGCGGTGTGCGGTGTTGTCCGAAATCCTTCTTGAGGATCACGGGCGGATTTCCCGAATGCGCGACTTCGTAGTACTGGCCCAGCCGGCCGTTGGGATCACCGGTCACCAGCAGTTGATCGGCAAAGAAGAGCAGTACCTCGAGTATCGCCAGCGAAACGTACATGCCGCGCACGAAGCCGCCGATCCATGCGAGCCTTCCGCTGAACAATTCCACCAGCTGGATCAGAAACGCCACGCCCGCCGCCGCCAGACACCCCTGGGCGACTTTGTGCAGCGTGCCGGCGCCGGTGTTGAAGATCCCCAGCGGCAGAAAATCCGTGTAGTCCTGGACGACGATGGCGGCAATGATGCACGCCGTCACCAGCGTGAAGAACAGCCGTTTGGTAAACCTGCCGTAACTCTGAAACGCCCTGCTCATGACTGTGCGAGGATAGCATTGTTTGCCATCGTGCGCGCGCTCTGTTAGCCTGCGCACATGCGCGATGTAACGTATTTCGCGGCCTGCAGCATGGATGGCTTCATCGCCACCATCGACGACCGCTTCGACTGGCTTTTCACCGACGACGACTACGGGTTCGACGAGTTCTACCGCTCGGTGGATTGCATCGTGATGGGCCGGCGCACATTCGACGCGGCCATCAACGCGGATGAATATCCGTACGCGCGCAGGAAAGCGTACGTGTTCACGCGACGCGAGCTGCAGTCACCGATTCCCGAAGCCGAATTCGTGAGCGAAGACCCCGCCCGTTTCGTAAAAAAGCTCAAGCTGGAAGGCGGCGGAAGAATCTGGGTGGCGGGCGGCGGCATCATCGCCACCGCGCTCATGCAGGTGGGCCTGATCGACGAGCTCGTCCTCACCATCCACCCCATCACGCTCGGCCAGGGCGTGCCGCTCTTCACGCCCCATGGAACACGCTCGGGATGGAAACTGCATTCATCCAAGAGCTGGAACAACGGCCTCGTACAGACCACGTATCGCCGCAGCGAATAGGCACGGGCGCGATCCTGCGCGCCTTGACATGCCGCGCCACGCCGCCTAATATGCCTTCTCCCAGTGGTGGGTGTAGCTCAGTTGGTTAGAGCCCCGGATTGTGGATCCGGTTGTCGTGGGTTCGAATCCCATCATCCACCCCATCTTTTTTTATTTCCACACACAGGGACTCGAAGCGAGGGCACCGAAGCCGCATTCCGGCGGTCTTGACCTTGCTTCCCGAATCCCTTATAAATGAGGCCCTCGGCTGGCTAACCGCTCCTTATAAGCATCGAATCACGGGAGGAATGTGATGGCTGGGGTGAACAAGGTCATACTGGTCGGCAATCTGGGCAGCGATCCGCAGGTGCGGTACACGCCCGGTGGCCAGGCGGTCGCGAATTTCAACATCGCGACCAGCGAGCGGTTCAACAACAAGGCCGGCGAAAAGGAAGAGCGCACCGAGTGGCATCGAATTGTCGCCTGGGGCAAGCTCGCCGAAATCTGCCAGCAGTACCTGAAGAAGGGCAAGCAGGTCTACATCGAGGGCCGTCTGCAGACGCGCCAGTGGGAAGACCAGCAGGGGCAGAAGCGCCAGACCACCGAGATCGTCGCGCAGACCATGCAGATGCTGGGACGCGCCGGTGAAGGTGGCGGCCCGACCGGTGGTGGCGGCGGCGACTTTCAGTCGCAGGATTTCGGAAGTCCCGAGCCCGCACCGCAGGGCGCGTCTACCACCGACGACGATCTTCCGTTTTAGTTCGCCTCGCGCCCTCCCGCGCGAACAAAGAATTGCGCTGCTAGCTCAATGGTAGAGCATCTGACTCTTAATCAGGTGGTTGAAGGTTCGAGTCCTTCGCGGCGCACCAAACCAGACTGGCACTCTCACCCGCGATTGCGGATGTTGAGAGTGCCAGTTGTTTTTTCGGGAACAGCGAGCGCGCGTGCTGCAACATTTGCGTAGCCAATTCAAAGCCATTCGCCGCGACATCAAGCCCACCGTGAGCGAGCGCGAGCTTCCACGCGGAGCGCGATTTCGTTCTCGTTCGAAGCGTCTGGCTGCGAAGTACGGCTGGCGTATCGTCGCCGCGGTGTTCGCCTTCTATCTGATTCGCGACCTCGTGCTCTACGTTCTGCTTCCGTATCTCGCCATTCGAACCTTCGCGTGGTAAGCACCCTTCGCTTTTTGAATGGCCGCCGTGCAGACACAAAAAAAGGGCCACGTCGCGCCCGACGTGGCCCCGCTCCGGTTACAGCTGCCGGAAAGATTTCTAGTAACCCACAGCGCTCCTGGCCGCCGGCTTGAACAATCCTGTGAGTGAGCTCACAGTGTCCTTGCCGAGATTGAGCGCGGTTCCCGCCTCGGTCAGCGCATTGCTGAGTCCTTCCACCGCGTTGGCGTCGAGCGTTTGTCCTCTGAGCGCACCCTCGAGGGATGCATCGCTGGTGGGCTGCATGTTGCTCGCGCGCATGATGTCATTGGTGAGACCGGACTGCAGAGCGGCCACAACAGTGGCGTCGATGATCTGATTGAGAGCGGGGTTGGACTTGATGTTGGCGCCGAACTGGTTGGCCAGCTTG
>DATNGX010000114.1:0-3248 GCA_035605755.1 Candidatus Krumholzibacteriia bacterium | reverse complement strand
CTCATCGGATTCAACGCTTCCCCGTTTTCTCTTGATGTCCTCCGAACTGATAGCGCAACGCGGAGAGAAGACGATCGGCAAAGTCGGCTTCACCTCGTGAGGCGAAGCGTGCGTACAGCGCCGCGCTCAACACGGGCGCCGGGACCGATTCGTCGATGGCCGCTTGCACCGTCCAGCGTCCCTCACCCGAATCCGAAACGCGGCCGGCGAACTTCTCCAGGCCCGGGCTCTCGAGAAGCGCATTCGCTGTGAGATCGAGAAGCCACGAAGCGATCACGCTGCCCCGGCGCCAGAGCTCGGTGATGTCGGCGAGATTGAAGTCGTATTGATAAAGCTCGGGATGGCGCAGCGGCGTGGTCTCGGCATCGACAGTCTGCTCCGACTTTCCCACGTTGGCGTGATGAAGAATGTTGAGGCCCTCCGCGTACGCCGCCATGATCCCGTACTCGATGCCATTGTGGACCATCTTGACGAAATGGCCCGCGCCGCTCGGTCCGCAGTGCAGATAGCCGTGCTCCGCCGTGCCGGTGGCGCGCTCGCGGCCGGGCGTGCGCACGGCGGCGTCAATCGGCGGGGCCAGCGCTGCGAAGACGGGATCGAGACGCGCAACCGGCGCCTCCTCACCACCGATCATCAGGCAGTATCCGCGCTCGGCACCCCACACCCCTCCGCTGGTGCCCACCTCGACGTAGTGAATGCCTCGTGCCTTCAGCTCGCCAGCGCGGCGGATGTCGTCGTGGAAATAGGAATTGCCGCCATCGATGGCGACATCGTCGCGCGCCAGTAGCGGAGTGAGCCGCGCCAGTGTTGCATCCACCACGGCGGCCGGAACCATCATCCAGACGTGGCGCGGCGGAGCAAGCGTTTGCACGAGCGCTTCGAGCGACGCCACCGCGACCGCTCCATCATTGACCAGCGCTGCGCCGGCTGCCGCATTCACATCGTAGACCACGCAGCGATGTCCGGCGCGCATCAGGCGCTGAACCATGTTGCTTCCCATCCGGCCCAGTCCAATAACACCGAGTTCCATGGTGTTCCTTTCGATCGAATGTCCGATCATTCTAACACCGCGTGCACCGCAAGAGACCTACACGCTTTTCCGGACTGCCATCAAAAGCGAAAACGGCCGCGGTGGGTTTCACCGCGACCGTCGTCGCAACCATATCGACTTTCGTTAGAACCTATCGCGTGATCACAATCTTGCGTGTGGCCACTTGTCCCGCAGCATGCACGCGGCAGAAATAGACGCCGCTCGCAAGTGGTCGACCGTCATTTCCGATGCCGTCAAACTTGATGTCCGTCGACCCGGCCGCCATTTGTCCCAGTCTTACCGTTCGCACGCTTCGCCCTGCTACATCGAACACGTCGATGTTGACGTTGGCGTCGTTCGCCAGGGAAACAGTAATGTTCGTTTCCGCCGCGAACGGGTTGGGATAGTTGGTCGCGAGCACGCCGGCAGGCACCAATGGCGTATCTCCTACGCCGGTCGGAACCACTCCCTGTGCGCTCACCGGCAGCGTATAGATATCGTTGGTCGTTCCGCTTCGAAAGTCCTGCCAGGCAACGAGAACGCCGTCGGCCTTGGCGACGATGCACGGACTCGCCTGAGCGTTGGGAGCAGTACACACCGCTACCCCGTTCAAGCTCCACGGCCGCACTCCCGACGAGGTCACACGTCCCGCGAAGATATCCATTTGCGACTGTTGCCCCACCGTATAACGCCTGTCGAGCCACGTGACGATTGCCCCGCCGGCTCCGTCCGAGGCAATCTTCAATTGTGACTTGTTACCGGCATAGCTGCACACCGCGACACCATTGACGGTCCACTGCCCGGTACCGGAGGCATCGACGCGCTGAGCGTAGATGCCAAGTTTGTTGATGGCGGAGTCCCGGCTGTCCGACCACGAGATGATCGCACCGCCAGCACCATCCGGGAGAATGACCGGTTCTTTCTGATTCTTCGCAAGAGAGGCGACGGGGACGCCGTCCGCGGTCCACTGCACCGCGCCGAATGCATCCACTCTCTGGGCGAATATGTCTTCGGCCGGAAGCTGGTAGGTTCCATCGCGGCTGTCGTCCCATGCCACGATGGCGCCGCCGGCACCGTCGGAAATGATCACCGGGTTCAACTGATGCAATCCCGCCGCGCACAAGGCGACGCCGTCACCGGTCCATTGCGTTGCACCCAACGCATCCACGCGCTGGGCGTAGATGTTGATATCGGAGTCGATCCTGCCGTCGGCCCACGAGAGAATCGCACCGCCAGCTCCATCGAGCGTCATACCCAGACCGAACTGGTTGTTGGCGGCGGTACAGACTGCAACGCCGTCGGGCGTCCATTGCGGAACACCGGAGGCATCGACGCGCTGCACATAAATGTCATTGGTGAGTTCACCCGCGCGCGAATCGCGCCAGGCAACGAATGCTCCCCCGGTTCCGTCGGATACAAGCACGGGATTCAGCTGGCGCTGGATCGCCGTACACACCGCGACTCCCCCTGCCGTCCACAAAACGGCACCGGACGCGTCAACGCGCTGCACATAGATGTCCTCGTGCGCGATGAAGGGATTGTCATTGTTGCAAAAGGCAATGATGGCTCCGCCGGCGCCGTCCGCTACGATGGCAGGAGTGCTCTCGATGAGCGGCAGAATCGCCACGCCAATCCCGTTTACCGTCCACACCGGCAAGCCGGTCGGGTCGACGCGTTGCGCGTAAATGTCATGGTCGGAGCCATTGCGAGCGTCCTGCCACGTGATGAAAGCTCCCCCGGCATTGTCCGTGGCAATCGCCGGCGAGACCTGATCATTTGGTGCGACGCATACCTTCCCGACGTCATAGGCAGCGCCCGCGGAAGGAGCAATCAGTAACAGAACAAGGGGAATGATGGCGAAGAAACGAAGTGTAGGACGCATGACCATCCACTCCTACGGGGCATAGGTGCACTTCTTGAACGCATGGTCGGCGTATCCGCACGGATCACGTGCGAACATAGTGAGTATACCATTGTATGGTTGAAACTTCACGCCATAAAAAAAACGGCCGCGGTGTTTTCACCGCGACCGTCTTCGTAAACTATGCAACGCCGCTATTCCAAGCTCGCCTTTATCGCCGCACGAGCCAAAAGCCGTGTCGAATCCAGCACCGGAAGCGGCGAATTCTCCTCGGTGATGATCAGCGGCACTTCCGTGCAGCCCAGCGCCACGGCCTCGCAACCGGCGCTACGCATCTCCGAAATCAATCCCGTGAAA
>DATNGX010000113.1:0-12554 GCA_035605755.1 Candidatus Krumholzibacteriia bacterium | reverse complement strand
TGATGGAGCACGTGCCGGCGAGCCTCGAGACGTTTCTGTCGTCGCAGGGACTTGCGCTCGGCGACGTGCGCCACGTGATCGCGCACCCGGGTGGCATCAAGGTGCTGCGCGCATACAAGGACGCGCTCGAACTCGATTGGTCCGCGCTGACACACGCGCGAGAGGTGCTGCGGGACTTCGGCAACATGTCGTCGCCCTCATGCCTGTTCGTGCTCGAGCGTTTCCTGGATTCGGGAGACATCGCTCCCGGCGATCATGGCGTCGTGATGGCGCTGGGCCCGGGATTCTCGTCGGAATACGTGCTCGTGCGCGGCGAGGACTGACGATGTCATGGCACGGGATCGGCCTGGGGCCGGCCATGCTGCTGGCCGTCATGATCGGGCAGCGCCTGGGCGAGATCTATCTCACCGCCATACACCTTCCTTATATACGTTCCCACGGCGGGCGCGAGTACGGCGCATCCCATTTTCCGCTCATCGTCGCCGTGCACGTGCTCTTTCCGGTTCTCTTCGTGATCGAGCTCACCCACCACGACGTGCACCGCGGCGCCTTGTGGCCGTTCTGGCTCATCCTTTTTGCCGCCGCCCAGATGCTGCGTTACTCCGCCATGGTGGCGCTGGGGCAGCGCTGGAGCACGCGCATCTTCGTGCTGCCGAATGCGCCGCTCGTGCGCACCGGGCCCTACCGCTGGCTCCGCCATCCCAACTATGTCGCGGTAGTGGTCGAGTTCATCGCCGCACCCATGCTCTTCGGAGCGTGGCGCACGGCCATCTTGATCGGTGTGTTGAATGCCGCCGTGCTGGCCGTGAGAATTCGCTGTGAGAACGACGCGCTTCAGCGCGCCGCGGTGGACTCTTCGCGGTAGAACCAGGACATCTCCTCCATCACCTGGCGCGCGGCGGCGGGTGCGATCGCGTCCGCCTTGCCGTTGATGTCCCAGAGCTTGTATTTCTGCACGTACATCGGATACACCACGAACACATTCTCGTCCGAAATGATGGCGTGGTTCACGTAGCTCGAGATCACGATGGGGCGATCGGCGGGGAGTTTCGCAAACATGTCGTGGCCGTTGGTGTAGTCGGCCTCCGGCGCATCGCAGCCCAGGCCCTCCTCGAGAAGCGTGGGGACGAGATCGATGTGCGCGGTGGTTGCTTTCACCGTGCGCGGCTCCTGCCACGGCACATAGATGAACATGGGAACGCGTGTCTGGTAGCCGGTGAAGTTGCCTGTGTGACCCCAGTAGTCGGCCTTGTTGTCGTCGAATTCTTCGCCGTGGTCCGACGTCACCACCACGATGGTATTGGCAAGCGCACCGGTGGAATCGAGTGCCGCAATCACCCGGCCCACCAGCTCGTCGGTGTAGTGCACCGCATTCAGATAGTCATTGAAGAATGCATCGCGATTCTCGTGCGCGTGCGCACTGCCCGTGATTCCAAGCTCGAGCTTGCGCGCCGGCTTGAAGGGCGCGTCGTCGCGCGGATAGCAGTAATTGAAATGCGTCGACTTGTAGAACGCGAAGCCGAAAAACGGCTTGCCGGACGCCTGCCCGCGCGCCATGAAATCGATGAGCTCGCGGGTCATGTCGGCATCCTTGGCGTCGACCGTCCGGCCCGCGAAGGTCTCGTGCACATCAATGTCGCGGAACATCGCGTCCTTGATCTTGTGACGCTGGAAGTGGGAATCGGCAAAGATGCCGAACGCATAATCGTTCTGTTCCAGCACGTCGATAAGCACCGGATTGTCGATGGTGGCGCTGTTGGCTTTGACCGCCGTCCAGTACGTGGGATGGATGCCGTAGAACAGGCTGAACACACCGCTCGGTGTCGAGTTGCCGGAGCTGAAATGGTTGGTGAATACCGACGAACGCTGCGAGAGCCGGTACATGTTGGGCGACACACGCTCGTTCATACTGTCGAAGCGCCAGCTCTCCAGGAGCAGCAACACGATGTTGGGCCGCCGGCCGCCGCCGGGCACCTTCCATTTCACATCGTGACGCGGGTAGATGAGCGAGCGCGCGTTGCCCTCCTCGAGGGCGTTGGCCTCGGAAACGGTCGGCAGCGCGTGGGCATACTTCGCCGCGTCCTTGTGCGATACGATCGGAAAGTAGAAAGGCAGGCGCGGCGTGATGTGTGTGATGCGCCCGTCGTTGCGATCGTAGGCAAGCACATGCATGGCCTGGCTGGCGGCGTAACAACCGAGTGCCAGCGCGCACACCATGGCGGCCCAGCGCCGCGGCGCTCGAATGCGGCGTGTAACAAGGAGAAGCCACCACTCCAGGAGCACCACCACCGCGATCACCGCGATCGCGACCAGCCACATGCGCGGCGAGATTCCGATACCGCTGAACGATCCCAGCAGGTACTGCAGCCAGAACGCATCGACATGGAAGCGATAGAGCCGGTACACCACGCCGTCGATGGCGAGATAGGAAAGCGTCGCACCCAGCAACGTTCCGGATAGTGCGAGCGCGAGGCGCGTGGAAAAACCGGTCAGCAGAAAGATGAACGTTAGCGCGATCACAAGCGCGAGCACGTAATAGCCGACCGCCACCAGCACCGCATACAAACCGGCGATACTGGCCGGATCCGTGCCACGCAGGTAGCGTGAGGTGGCGAGGATCAAAAAGGGAATGTTAAGACCGAGCGCCAGTACAGCGCGTGCGTACGCGCCGGCGCGGGCGGACCACCAGGTCCGGAAGGAGCGGCCAGCCTTGTCGATGGTCATGGTGTTGGTTCCTGGGCGGCCGCCAGTTTAGCAGGGTGCTGGAAAACGGGTCCAGCCTCGTTATCGCGGCCCCACCCGCACCGCCCGAGGGGGGGGCAGCCAATCACGTCCACGGTGGCCACAAAAAAAAGACACTCGAATTGCCAGCGCAAGCGATTCGCGGTATCTTCTTGGGGCCGCTCACCCGCACCGTACTCACCACGGTCGGCTTCTCGCCCTCACGGGCGACAGGCGTTCGCGGCCCGGAAGCCAATCATCCGATCATTGTTTCAACAGGAAAGTTGCGCGCGTGACGCGCCATTGTCGTTAGAGGGAGCTCCATGAAGAAGCGAATGCTGATCGTTATCGCCGGCCTCGTGGTTCTGATCGCGGGGTTGGGGTTCTTCAAATACCGCCAGATTCAAGCCGCTATAAAAGGAGGAGCGTGGACTCCTCCTCCCGAGGCCGTCACCACCACCGTCGCCACCGAAGCGCAGTGGGAAGGCACGCTGCACGCGATCGGCAGCGCCACCGCCGTCAACGGCGTGGTGGTGAGCGCCGATCTCCCCGGCGTGGTCTCCTCCATCGAGTTCGAGTCCGGCCGTGCCGTCAAGAAGGGTGCCGTGCTCGTCCGTCTCGATACGCGCACGGAGCGAGCGCAGCTGGCATCCGCGGTCGCGCGCCGCGACCTCGCCAAGCTCGATTTCGATCGCGTGACGCACCTGCGCGAGCAGAACGCCAACTCGCAGGCAGATCTGGACCGCGCGGGGGCCGAGGCCAAGCAGGCCGAAGCGGCGGTGGCCGAGCTGCAGGCGGTCATCGAGCGCAAGACCATTCGTGCGCCGTTCGCCGGCGTGCTCGGCATCCGGCAGGTGAACCTCGGCCAGTACCTGGCCGGCGGCGACCCCGTGGTTCCGGTTCAGGCCGATGCGCCCATCTTTGTGGACTTCTCGGTGCCGCAGCAGGCCGCGTCGGGCATCAAGGCCGGCGATCAAGTCCACGTCGTCAAGGAAGGCACATCGGAAGCCATCGAAACCGGGAAGATCAACGCGGTCAATTCGCTGATCGATTCCGCGACACGCAACGTCACCGCGCAGGCCACCTTCGCCAACAAGTCCCATACGCTGCAGCCCGGCATGTTCTGCGAAGTGGCGGTCATGCTCGGTGAGAGCGCCAAAGTGGTGGCGCTTCCGGCGTCGTCGATCTCGTACGCGCCGTACGGCAACTCGGTGTTCATCGTCGAAGAGATGGAAGGCCCCGACAAGAAGAAGTACAAGGGTGTCCGCCAGCAGTTTGTGAAGCTGGGCGACACGCGCGGGGATCAGGTGGCGGTGATCTCGGGTGTCACGGCGGGGCAGGAAGTCGTCTCGTCGGGCGTGTTCAAGCTGCGCAGCGGAGCCGCCGTGCAGGTGAACAACAACATCACGCCGTCCAATACGACCGAACCGAAACCGGCGGATTCCTAGAATGAAGATCACAGACATTTTCATTCGACGCCCGGTCCTCGCGATCGTCGTCAACCTGGTCATCCTGATCGCCGGCATCCAGTCCATCCGTTCACTCTCCGTTCGCCAGTATCCGCGCAGCGACATTGCCGTGGTGACGGTGACGACGGCGTACATCGGCGCCAACGCCGACCTGGTGCGCGGTTTCATCACCACGCCGCTCGAGCGCGTGATCGCGAGTGCCGACGGCATCGATTACCTCGAGTCGTCGAGCGCGCAGAGTGTCAGCACCATCACGGTGCACCTGAAGCTCAACTACGACACCAACGCCGCGCTCACCCAGATTCAGGCCAAGGTGGCGCAGGTGCGCAACACGCTCCCGCCCGAGGCCGAAGCGCCGGTGATCGAGCTGGCGACGGCGGACAACGAGTTCGCCGCCATGTACCTCGGTTTTTCCGCCAAAGACCTCGACGGAAATGAGATCACCGACTATCTGACGCGCGTCGTGCAGCCCAAGCTCTCCGCCGTGAGCGGCGTGCAGCGCGCGGATATATTGGGCGGCCGTACCTTTGCGATGCGTGTCTGGCTCAAGCCCGAGCGCATGGCCTCGCTCAACATTTCGCCTACCGATGTGCGCACGGCGCTCACGCAGAACAACTATCTCTCCACGCTGGGCGCGACCAAGGGCACGATGACGTCGGTCAACCTGGTGGCGAACACGAATCTCCAGACGCCCGAGGAATTCAAGAAGCTGGTGGTGAAGGAGTCCAAGGGCACCGTCGTGCGCCTCGGCGACATCGCCGACGTGGTGCTGGGTGCCGAGAACTACGAGCAGGAAGTTCGCTTCAACGGGCAGAGTGCCACCTTCATGGGCATCTGGGTTCTGCCCGGAGCCAACGCGCTCGACGTGATCAAGCGCGTGCGCGCCACCATGCCCGAGATCCAGGCCGCGCTCCCCAGCGGCATGCAGGGGGGCATTCCGTACGATTCGACCGAGTACATCAGCCATGCCATCCATGAAGTACTGAAGACGCTCAGCGAAACCATCCTGATCGTCATTCTCGTCATCTTCCTGTTTCTGGGATCGGTGCGCGCGGTCATCATTCCGGTCGTCGCGGTTCCGCTCTCGCTGGTGGGCGCCGTGTTCATCATGCTGATCATGGGGTTCACCATCAACCTGCTCACGCTTCTCGCGATCGTGTTGTCGGTGGGGTTGGTGGTCGATGATGCCATTGTCATGGTGGAGAACATCGAGCGTCACATGCACCTCGGCCAGAAACCGTTCGAGGCCGCACTGGCGGCGGCGCGTGAGCTGGTGGGACCGATCATCGCCATGTCGCTGACACTCGCGACCGTATACACGCCGGTCGCCATCCAGGGCGGGCTCACCGGCGCACTGTTCCGGGAATTCGCGTTTGCGCTCTCCGGCGCCGTGATCGTTTCCGGCATCGTGGCGCTCACGCTCTCGCCCATGATGGGCTCGCGGCTTCTGCGTGAGGGCGCCACCGAGCGCGGCTTCTCGGGCTGGGTCAATCATCGCTTCGAGACCGTGCGCCAGCGCTACCGGCGCGGACTCACCAGCACGCTCAAGTACCGTCCCGCCGTGCTGGCGGTGTGGATCGGCTTCCTCATTCTGATTTTTCCGCTCTACATGTTCTCGGGCCGCGAGCTCGCGCCCACCGAAGACCAGTCGGTGGTGTTCGGCATTGTGCAGGCGGCGCCCAACTCGACGCTCGATCAGACCACACTGTTCACCGGCGAGGTGAACAAGGTGTTCGAATCATTCCCCGAGAAGAAAGCGGTCTTTCAGCTCACGTTTCCCACCGGCGGATTCAGCGGCATGGTCACCAAGCCGTGGAACGAGCGCAAGAAGAGCAGCCAGCAGCTGCAGGTGGAAGCGTCGATGGGCCTCTCGCAGATTCCGGGTATTCGCATCATTCCCGTGGTTCCGCCCGCACTGCCGGGAGGCGGCACCTTTCCCGTCGACTTCGTGGTGGCATCGACGGCCGAGCCGGAGCAGCTGGTGGAGTTCGCGAATCAACTCGTCATGAAAGCGTTCGGCAGCGGGCTGTTCATGTACGCCGACACCGACCTCAAGTTCGATCAGCCGCAGGCGGAAGTCGTGTTCAACCGCGACAAGCTGCGCTCCGAGGGCGTGTCGCTCTCGCAGGCGGGCGCCGATCTTTCCACCATGCTGAGCGGGAACTACGTGAACCGGTTCAGCATTCAGGGACGCAGCTACAAGGTGATCCCGCAGATCAAGCGCAGCGAGCGCCTCACCGCCGATCAGCTCCAGGACATCTACATCGCGGGTGCGAACGGAAAGCTGGTGCCGCTCTCGACCTTCGCAACCATTGAGACCAGCACGCAGCCGCGCGAGCTCAAGCGCTTCCAGCAGCTCAACGCAGTCCGCATCCAGGGCGCCATTCCGCCGGGCGTGTCGCTCGACAAGGCGCTGAAGATGCTCGAGACGGAAGCGCAGAGGATTCTGCCCAAGGGCTACACCATGGACTACGCGGGTGAGTCGCGCCAACTGCGCCGCGAAGGCAGCAAGTTCCTCGGTGTGTTCATGCTCTCCGCGATTCTGATTTATCTCGTGCTCGCGGCGCAGTTCGAAAGCTTCCGCGATCCGTTCGTGGTGCTCGCCGGCTCGGTGCCGCTCGCCATTTCGGGCTCGCTCATGTTCTCGTTCCTCGGGTTCACCACCATCAACATCTACAGTCAGGTGGGTCTCATCACACTGGTGGGACTGGTGGCGAAGAACGGAATTCTGATCGTGCAGTTCGCGAACCACCTGCAGGAGCAGGGGCGCGACAAACTCTCAGCGGTGATCGAAGCCGGTGAAACCCGACTGCGTCCGATTCTCATGACCACCGCGGCCACCGTGGTCGGTCACCTGCCGCTCGTGTTCGCACGCGGCCCCGGCGCCGGTGCTCGTAACTCGATCGGTATCATGCTCGTGACGGGCATGATCATCGGCACCGCGTTCACGCTCTTCGTGGTTCCGTCCATTTATATGCTTGTCGCGAAGACACGCAAGACCCAGGTCTCCGACAGCGAAAGCTCCGAGCTTACGGCTGCAGCGTAGCCCTTTTCGTTTCATCGCGGGGCGGTCCCAGACCGGGGCCGCCCCCGCCGACCATACATCCGTCGAAACATCTCACCGGGATATGCCGTAGACTGCGGCAAGCATCGCCACATTCCGCACAGACGGAGGTCCCCCGTGTTAAGCACTCGTAGTCTCACCAAGATCTATCCCGGTCCGGTCACCGCCCTCAACGGCGTCGACCTCGACGTTCAACCCGGAATGTTTGGATTGCTCGGGCCCAACGGCGCCGGCAAGTCCACCTTCATGAAAATCCTGGCTGGGCTGCTCGAGCCCACGTCGGGCACGGTGACCCTCGATGGCGCCGACACGTTGGCCAATCCGCGAGAATTGTGGCCGCGTCTCGGTTATCTCCCGCAGGACTTTGGTTTCTACCCGCACCTCTCGGGTGAAGCGATGCTCGATCATATGCTCACCTTGAAAGGCGTCGACGCACCGGGCGGCCGCAAGCAGCTGGTTGCGCAACTGCTCGAGCGCGTGAACCTCACCTTCGCCGCCAAACGTGCGGTGAAAGGCTATTCGGGCGGTATGCGCCAGAGGCTTGGTATCGCGCAGGCGATCGCGGGCAATCCGCGTCTGATCATTGTCGACGAACCCACTGCCGGTCTCGATCCCGAAGAGCGTCTGCGCTTCTATCAGCTGCTCTCCGAGCTGGCAGCGGATCGCATCGTGCTGCTCTCGACGCACATCGTGGAGGATGTCGCGGTGCTGTGTCCGCGCTTCGCGGTGATTCGCGAAGGACGCCTGCTCGCGCTCACCACGCCGTCGGAAGCCAGGGCGGCGATCGCCGGCCACATTTTTGAAGGCACGGTGGACATCGCCGAGCTTCCACGCTTGCGCGCGGAGCGCACCGTCACCCAGTCTCTGCTTGTCGAAGGCCGCAACCGTGCGCGCGTCTATGAACCCGCCGGCGCCCCGCCGGCTGGTTTCTCACCGGCCACGGTGACGCTCGAAGATGCGTACCTCGTGCTCATGCGCCTGGGCTCGCTCCCGGGACATGAAATGCCCTCGACAGGCGCGCGCGTGGCGGCAGTGCGATGAGCATTGCGCGGCTCTCCGCCGCCTTCGACGTCGAGTTCTGGCATTCCTTCCGCCGTCCGCTCTTCATTGCACTCGTGATTTTCCTGGCACTGACGGCGTTCGGTCTCTCCAGCGGCAAGATGTCCATCTCGTCGGGTGACAGCACCGTCGGCGGGACCAAATCCTGGATCACCTCCGAGTTCGCGCAGACGCAGATGACGACGTACCTGGTCGTTCTCTATTACTCGTTCTTCATTGCCGTCGCGGCGGGACTCGCTCTCCTGCGCGATCGCGAAGTCAAAGTCGACGTGCTGCTGCACTCGACACCCATGACGCCGGCGGAGTACGTATGGGGACGCTTCCTCGCCGTGTTCTTGAGTTTCGTGGTGGTGATGGTCTGGCAGGCCGCGATGCTTGCATTCTTCAATCACGTCGTGCCCAACTCGAGCGCCATCGAAATCCGCGGGCCCTTCTCGTTCGGAAATTATCTGATGCCCGCGCTGATGATCGGCGTGCCGTTCATCGTGTTCTACACGGGCGTGTCGATGTACATCGGCGAGCGCACCCGGAACGCTGTCATGGTATTCGTGCTGCCGGTGGCGACACTCCTGATCTGCGGTTTCTTCCTGTGGACGTGGTCGCCATCGTGGCTCTCGCTCGAGTGGAACCGGGTTCTGCAGGTGCTCGACGCGTCCGGTTATCGCTGGCTCAACGAAACGCACCTCAAAGTCGACCGCGGCGTTCAGTTCTACAACACGCAGCACGTGCCGTACGACGGATTGTTCTGGTTGAACCGTCTGTGGCTGGTGGGAATCGGACTGGGTAGCGTAGTGCTGACCCAGCGCTCCGTGGCAATGTCGATTCGGGGGACTGGGTCAACGAAGGTGACACGCCGCGTTCGGAAGCAGCGCGTGGAAGCTCCAACATGGGAGGAAGCGACTGGTGCGCTGCTGACCACCCTCGGCATGCGCGCGCGCGCGACGTCATTGCGCGAGAGCGTGCTGACGGTGGCGAAGTCGGAATGGCGCGAGCTGCGCCGCCAGCCCGGGCTCTACATTTTTGTTCCGCTCATCCTGGTGCAGTCGCTCGGCAACGTGCTCCTCGCGGTGGGCGCGTTCGATACGCCGCTCCTGCTCACTCCGGGCAACAGTGCGGTGGCGGTGGCCAATCAGTGCAGCGTGTTCGTGTGCCTCCTCTTGATGTTCTACATCACCGAGTCGCTCGAGCGCGAGCGTTCCACGGGTTTTTCGCAGCTGTTGTTCTCCACACCGCTGGGCACCGGTGCGTTCCTTGGCGGTAAAGTGCTGGCCAACGGCGTCGTCGCGGTGCTGGTGCTCCTGGGTTCACTGCTTGCGTGCTGGATCGCCATCGCCGTGCAGCACACGGTGTCATTCTCGCTGACACCGTTCTTCATGACCTGGGGACTCTTGATGACACCGACGTTCCTGGCGTGGAGTGCGTTCGTGTTGTTCGCCTACGCATCGACGGGAAACCGCTACGGTTCCTACGTGCTGTGCCTGGGTGTGATGATCTTCAGCGGCTACAAGGCGCTGACCGGCGGCATGAGCTGGGCGGGGAACTGGCCGCTGTTCAGCGTGATGCGCTGGAGCGATCTTGGATTCTTCGAGACCGATCGCATGGCGCTCGTCTTGAATCGCATCGGCACGCTCGGCCTGGGCGTGTTCTTCTTCGTGATCGCGACGCGGCTCTTTCGCCGTCGCGGCGCGGATGCGGTGCGTACCATGCACCGCCTGGCGCCCGCGCGCCTCTTGCGCAGCGTGGGAAGCGTGCTGCCCTACACGGTGGTGCCGGCGGCGTGCTGCATCGCGCTCGTCTTCATGGTGAGCCAGGGCATCGACGGCGGCGCTGCGCGCAAAGCCGACAAGAATTACTGGGCCAAGAATCTGAAGACCTGGTTCGAAGCACCGCTTCCGGATATCGCCCATGTCGATGTGGCGGTGAAAGTGGATCCGGCGCAACACCGGCTCTGGAGCGAAGGCAAATTCACGCTCGTCAACCCGCTCGATTCGGCGATCGTGCAGATTCCACTCTCCGGCGCCCGCCACTGGAAGAATCTCTCGTGGACGATGAACGGCGAGGAGTACAAGCCCGAAGACAGCCAGAGACTCTACGTATTCACGCCGGCGCATCCGCTCGCGCAGGGCGACAGCGTCGTGATCGGCTGGAAGTTCGACGGCAAGTTCCCGGGCGGCATTACCAAGAACGGTGGCAACACCGACGAATTCGTTTTGCCGTCGGGTGTCGTGCTCACGGCCTTCTCGCCGAGCTTCATGCCCGTGCTCGGGTTCATCGAGCAGCGGGGCGAGACGGAGAAGAACACCACCGAGCCCAAACGCTATCGCCGTGATTACTACAAAGGGGTCACGCGCGGCGGTTATGGCGCCACCGCGTGGTTCCCGGCGCGCATCCGTGTCACCGGACCGGAGGCGTACATATTGAACTCGGCCGGTGTGTGCACGAGCAATACCGTCAAGGACGGCTGGCGCACGCAGGTGTGGGAGACCGATCATCCCGTGAAGATGCTCAATATCGTGTGCGGCCGCTGGAAGGTGAAACAGGGCGAACAGTCCGCCGTGTACTACCACGCCGGTCACGAGTACAACGTCGACGAGATGTCGTCGACATTGGACGCATCGCGCAAGTGGTACTCGCAGTGGTTCACGCCGTATCCGTGGCGCGAGCTCAAGCTCTCGGAGTTTCCGGGGCTCGCCGGATACGCGCAGGGCTTCGGCACCAACATTACCTTCAGTGAGAACATCGGCTTTCTCACGCGCAACACGTCGCAAAGCGACGCCACCTTCCTCGTTACCGCGCACGAAGCCGCGCACCAGTGGTGGGGGAACATTCTGACGCCCGCCAACGGACCCAACGGCGATTTCCTCTCCGAAGGCGCGGCGCATTTCTCCACCATGCTGCTCTTCGAGCAGGTAAAGGGCCCGCGCGGCCGGATGGAGTTCGCGAAGGGGATCGAGGCGCGCTACAACGACCGCCGCCGTCCCGACGACGAGCGTCCCATGTACGACGTGGACGGCAAGCGGCGCTACGACAACACCGTGCTGTATGACCGCGGCGGCTGGGTGTTCTGGATGGTCTACGATTACCTCGGCCACGAGCGCGCCATGGAGGCGTATCACAACTTCTTCCAGACCTGGAGCACCAACCGCGATCATCCGGCGCTGCAGGACTTCGTCGCCGCCATGCGGCCGTACGCAAACGACAAGGCCGCGTACGACGTTTTCACGAAGCAATGGTTCGAGGACAAGGTGATTCCCCAGTACCAACTAAGCGGTGTGAAAAAGAACAAATCAGGTTCGGGCTACGATGTCACATGCACGGTGACAAACATCGGGACCGGCGTGATGCCTGTGGAAGTGGCCGCCACCGCCGGGGAGCGATGGAAAAAGCCCGCCGACGGCGAGCGCAACGGCGTGTACACGGTCGATCCCCTATATAAGGACGCGCGTGCCACGATTACGCTCTCGGGCGGAGAGTCCAAACCCGTGACCATCCGGTGCGATTTCGAACCCGACAA
Source organism: Candidatus Krumholzibacteriia bacterium (assembly GCA_035605755.1). Lineage (GTDB taxonomy): Bacteria > Krumholzibacteriota > Krumholzibacteriia > WVZY01 > JAKEHA01 > JAKEHA01. The sequence continues at coordinate 727 of DATNGX010000113.1, read as the reverse complement.
GATCGTCGTGGACCCGGACGTCCGCGTCCTTCAGCTCAAACGTAAGCAAGCCGTAACATCCTTCTAGGTAGAACTATGTAAACTGCCCGGGCGGCCTTGCCAATCGGACCCTGTTGGCCGATGATCATCCGGATCACTGTTCTGACATTTCGGTAGAGCATATCGGGGTGACCCGGGAGGGGCCACGACAGCCGCATGAAAACCAAGGCCCGTTCTCATATCCCATTGCACGGTATCGAAAAGTGTCCGACCGGAATCCGTGGTCTGGACGAAATCACCGAAGGCGGACTGCCGCGCGGACGTCCCACCCTCGTGTGCGGCTCGGCGGGCAGTGGCAAGACACTCCTTGCAAGCGAGTTTCTCGTGCGCGGCGCGCGCGAGTTCAAAGAGCCCGGTGTGCTCATGGCGTTCGAAGAATCTGAGAACGAGCTCGCCGACAACGTCGCCTCGCTCGGCTTTGACATGCGTGCGCTCGAGCGCGAAAAGAAACTGATCATCGATCACGTCCACGTCGAGCGCAGCGAGATCGAAGAAACCGGTGAGTACGACCTCGAGGGACTCTTCGTCCGCCTCGGCAGCGCCATTGACGAGATCGGTGCCAAGCGCGTCGTGCTCGACAGTCTCGAAGCGCTGTTCTCGGGTCTTCCCAACGAAGGCATTCTGCGTGCCGAGCTCAGGCGCCTGTTCCGCTGGCTCAAGGACAAGGGCGTCACCGCCATCATCACTG
>DATNGX010000112.1:0-7118 GCA_035605755.1 Candidatus Krumholzibacteriia bacterium | reverse complement strand
TGCCCGCATACAGCCGGCCATTGCGCATCCGTGCCGTCTGCACCGACGTCACGCCGGCCGCGACTTTCGCCGTCTCTTTCCACGACGCGCCGCCATTGACGCTTACGTATACGAGACTGTCCGCTGTCGCGGTCAGCGTGTCACCGTTGACCCAGACCGAATAAATATTGGTGATGGGGACGTCTTCGACACGCGTCCATTGCGCGTGCGCGGACGCGGCGACAGACACAAGTGCACAGGTGAGGACGATCGAACGGAAGCTCATTCGCGTGGATTATAGCAATCTGGAGCGTGGAATGACGCGAAATCAGCGCGTGGATTCTGTCGAGCCTGCATCGGCGCCCGGAGGCGGGAGAGCCGGATCCAACCTGCGACCCTTCTCGAGCAGATTCACGGCCTGTTCTTCTTTCCCCTGGCGGCCATAGACTTTGCCCAGCTGGTAGTAGAAGACGCCGACGGAATCGTCGAGGTCGATGGCGGTGCGGTACTGCTTGCCGGCGAGGTCGAGACGACCGGTCATATCATAGACGACTCCGAGCGCAAACTGGGTTTTGGCATCGTCGGGCTTGATGTGGATCGCGCGCGTGAGCAGCTCTTCCGCTTCTTTGAATCGTCCCTGCCGCATGTTGATCTGCCCCAGCGTCGCCAGAGCTTCCGGGGATTTGGGGTCGAGCTTCACCACGCGCTCAAAGGTGGCGGAAGCGCCCTGGATATCTCCCACCGCATCCTGGGCCGCGCCGTAATTGCCGAGCACGACGGGGTCGTTGCTCAACGTCCGGGAGGCGCGCTCGAGCTCGACGACTGCTTTGCGCATGTGCCCGAGCTTGAGCTGCAATGCGCCGAGCTGCGCCGCCAGGCGCGCATCATCAGGATGATATTGCTTCGCGGCCTCGGCCGCAGCGAGAGCGCCGTTGGAATCCCCGAGCTTGTCTTTCACGTTCGACAGCGCGATGGCCGCGTCGAGGTGATCGGGATCCAGCGCGAGGGTGCGTTCAAACGCCACCGCTGCGTCCACGCCACGATTCTCTTTCGTCAGGATCAATCCGCGCGAGTAGAGCGCTTCGGCGTTCGAAGGATCTTTGGTGAGCGCGCGATCCACGAGAGAGAGCGCGGGTGCGCTTTCACCCAGCTCCTTGAGCGCGAGCGCCTTCCCCATCATGCCGACCGTCCAGTTGGGATCGACCTTGAGGCCCTGCTCGTACACATCTCTTGCTTCGCGATGTTTCTTCTCGCGAACCAGCGTATGGCCGAGATCTTCGTAGTGTGCAAGATCGGACGGATGCTCGCGGATCAATTCTCGATAGATCTTCTCCGCGCTCGCATACTCATTCTGTTCGACGTAAACACGCGCCAGATTGGTCCTCGCACCCACATGGTCCGGGTGTTCCTTGATCACGGCCTCGAGCATGGTTCGCGCTTCCGCGAGCCGGTTCTGTTTTCTCAGCACCACCGCCATGTTGACTTTCTGCTCCACCGCCTCGTGCCCGACGGGACGCGAAGACGTGCTTGCTGACGACACGTATCCGAGCGAGGTCAACATCTTCTCCATGTCCTTGCCGACCGACGGATCCACGACGATTTCCTTGCCGCGATTCCACGGACCGGTTTCGAACGTGCTCACGAACTGCGCCGGGTGCGCCGCGCTCCACGTTTCGTCGAAGGCGCTCGCAATGGACTCGCCCTTGAAATCGTTGGCGACGGGAAGACCGAGCACCTGAAGAATGGTGGGGGCGACATCGTAAACGTCCGCACCGGTGAGCTTCGTGCCGCTCTTCACGCCCGGTCCGCTGACCATGATGATCCCGTCGGGAAGATGGCTCGCATCCGCGAGCTCGATCTTGAATTCCTGTTCTTTCAAGCGCTCGGCGCCGGTACGGAAACCATGATCGGACACCACGACAACAGTGGTGTTCTCGGCGCGCTTCGCGAGAAGACGGCCCAGCTGCTGGTCCTGCCACTGCCAGTATTCGGCGACGACGTCCTTGTATGCAGCGAAGTCCTGGTCACTCACCCAGGGCAAGCGCGGCGCCGCGTAATTCATGAAGAGATGCTCCGCGGTGTCGGTGCCTTCGAAATAGATCGCGAGCAACGAAGGCCGCGAGTCCTCCATCAGGCGCAGCGCGATGTCCGTGTAGCCCTGGGTGGTGGCGATGGCCTGCCGGATGTATTCCACGTTCTCGGCGCTCTTCGCATCGGCGGGGCCGGAGAGGTGAAACATTTGTTGTATCAGGGCGGGATCGACGCGGTCGGCCGGCTGAATCATCCCCGACACGTCCTGGGCGAGCTCCTCGGGGTATGTGGTCCCGAAGGTGCCCACGCGGCGGCCGCTGACACCGAAGCTGTGCCAGGCGAGATAGTCGCTGACGACGCTTCCCTGCACCGGCTCGGCCGGCCATGTCGCCCACCAGCCCACCACGTCCACGTCGAGCTTGTGCTCGCTCGCAATATTCCACAGCGCCCGCACACGGCGGTCGCGGCTGCTGATCGGAATCTTGCTGCCATCGGGCGCGTCGGTCATAAACCAGGTCACGCCGTGCTGGTCGGGCGTCTTCCCGGTCGCGATGCTCGTCCATAATATGGGCGAGAGCATCGGCTCGTCGGAAAGCAGCGGACCCCAGGCGCTCTGTTCGCGAAGCGCGGCAATGTTCGGGAGCTTGCCGGCATCGATGAGAGGATTGAGGACGTCCCAGTCGGCGCCATCCAGGCCGATCAGCCAGACCTCGGCGGAAGGTGTGCGGCTGCTGCAGGCGGGAAATAAAGAAAGAATAAAGACAACGAATGCAAGAGTGCGCCACGCGCGCATACGAATGCGGCGCTGCCGATTGATCTGTGGAAGAGATCCCATGGCGCACCTCCGGCCCTGCGACGCGAACGCGCTTTTATCGCGGCGTCGCCTGTGACGAACGTATGTAGTCGGCTTGGAGCTTACTCCTGTAACAACGTCGTGGGGTTTGTGTTGCGGGGTAATACGAAATTAGTAAGGGCAGGTTCCGGTGCGCAACTGAAAATTTGCACACGGACATTCGTCATGTGTCGTGGCGCGGCTGACACGACACATTTGTATAAGCGGCGGGTTTTTCCTGACGGTTCGACTACTGCAGCGGGCGTTTCTCGCGGCGGTGAAAGTACAGGTACGCCGCGACACTCACCGAGTTGACCACCACCGCAATCACGTTCCAGACGATGATCGGTCGCGAATCGATGAGCACTCCATAATAGAGCCACACCACCTGGAACACGGCCATTACGGCGGGCATGGTTGGATTCATGCCGCGGGTGGATTGCTGTCTGAGCATGCGCACGAGGTCGGGCAGCGCCGCGAACGTGGTCCCGAAGCCCGCCACGAAACCCACGATTTCGGAGTTTGCAGTGCTGTGAATGGACAACGGGTGGGCTAGCGGCGGGGCTCGCTGGCCTTGAGCACGCTCTGGATCACTTCATTATAGTAGGGCTTCTCTTTGAGGCTGGCGTACGCGCCCGGGAACAGCACGCCGGTGACGTCGGCCGAGTGGTCGGAGAAGTTGGTAAGCACGAGCGCGCAGCGCTGTCCCTGCGCGAGGCGCAGGTTGTCGATCATCGGGAAGTCGAAGAAGCTGATGACGAAAGTGGCAACCTTGGTCTGCCGCCCCTGCGCGGGGTCCGGCGTTTCAATGCTGGCGCTCACCGTAATCTCACGATTGTCCCGATCCACGTGGACGATGTCGATGTCGATATCGGTCTGCAGTGAATCGAGGGTCAGCGTGGCGTGATCGAGCGTGGTTCCGTCCGGATCCTGCGACAGATCAATGGTGCGGTCGAAGCGCTTCCCCACGCCCTCCAGCACGATCATCTGCTTGCGTGAAATCTCACGCGCCACCGATTCCAGCCGCCATTCGTATTCCTGGAACTCGGCGGCCTTGGCCGCCGTCGGCGCGCTGCTTTCGGCCTGCTGTATGCGCCGCATCAAGTCCACGAACAATGGCTTGAGGTTCAGCGACTCGTGAAAGTTGTACGCGAGGAGCTCGAGACTCAACACATCGTTGTTGAGATCGGTGCGGTCCGGATTCAGGAACGACGAGATGATGGACACCAGCATGTCCTTGCGCAAGGCACTCTCGGATTCCTCGCGCCGGCTCATCAATTCCGAGTACAAACGGGTGTTGGTCTCCAGCTGCTGCCGTTGATCCGTCTGGCTCGACGTGATAAATCCGAACGCCGCGATCGCTATGGCGGTGAACAAGCCGCCCACGGGCGCCAGCAGAATCTGCACCTTGTCCCAGTGGTCCTTCTGTTTGTGCGCTTCGATCTTCGGCGGCGACGCTTCAATTTTGATATCTTCGCTCATCGGCTCTTACTTCCGTCGTACCGTGAGTTTACCGTCTTTCTCTTCGACGATCAGGTCGTAACGCGTGGGCTCTTTGTACGAGAAGATTTCGAGCGCCGCGGTCTTCTTTCCGATGTGCACGGTCAGCGTGCACTTGCCCTCGCTCTTCACCACGACCTTGTACGATCCCACTTTGTCTGTCGTCACCGAGTCGATAGGCGCGGGCGGCGGGGTTTCTTTCTTGTCGGCGGCCGGAGCCGTCACCGCCTGCAGGGTGATGAGAATTCCTTCCGCCGCGGGTTTGTCGGCCATTTTCACGTCGCCAAAGATGCGCCCGGCGGACGCGCTGGTCGCGCACAGGGCGAGGGCGATGGTCAGTACAGCAAGTTGCAGCTTCATGATGGTTCCTCCAGGTCGGACAAAATACGGGGCATTGTGCAGCCCGGTTGATAGTAGCAAGCCGGGCGCAGGATTGGCATCACGAAAAGCGACTCAGGGCTGCGCGGCCCCACCCTTGAAGACGTACTCGTGCTGGGCGTCGCGCAAGGTCAGCGTGTTGTCGCCCCCGACGAATTCGAGTCCGCTGAATCCCGGCACGATGGTGATGAAGGAAACGGTTCCGTCGGTATTCTTGCGCGTCGCCACCTCGCTCTGGAACTCGCCAAAGTCGAAAACCGTCGCCGCGCCCTTCCGGTTCACCACGATCGACCCGACGGCGGGGTTCTGGTACGACGCGGCAAGCTTCTTCGATTCCGCTGCGTCAGCGGGCACCGTGTACAGCTTGCGCTCCGCTGTCATCGCGTCTGAAAACGATTTCGCGTTGGCAGCCAGTTGCTTGTCGGCTTCCGCATTGCCGTCGAAGAGAACTTCGAGGAGCTTGCGACGGAACAGCCCGCGCACGATCCAGCCCGGATCGCCGTTGGTCAGGATCACGGCGCCCACACCGTGCTCGGGCAGCCAGATCATGTCGCTGTGAAATCCAATGAGATCTCCGCCGTGGTGCACCACGGGGATGCCGTACACATTGTCCACGAACAGTCCCATGCCGTACGTCACATCGGTGCCGACCGCGACCTGCGGCGCACGCCGTTCGAGCAGCGGCTCTTTTGAAATGTACTGTTTTCCGTCGGGAAGCACGCCGTTACCGAGCTCCATGACCACGTATTTCATGACATCGTTGACCGAGCTCCACGCGCCGCCCGCGGGCCGGACCGGCACGATCGACAGATTCACGCGCGCCTCCGCCAGCGCGGGTTTTCCCGCCACATCGGGCGCGTGTGGGTTCGCATAGTTGCCCGTCTGACCTTTCTTCATATCGAGCGTGGTGTCCTTCATTCCGAGCGGATCGAACACCATTTCCTGCATGGCCCGGTCATAGGCAGCGCCTATTTCGAGATCCGGGTATGCAACATGGCCGCCCAGAAATCCGGCCGCGGCGGCCATGGGATTGGAATATTGGAACAGCTCGCCAAACTTGCTCGTCGGGTTCATGGTGCCGAGCACATCCATCATCTTGTCGGGGGTGAGGCCGCTGAACTCGAGCAGCCACTCGAGATCCTGGCGCGGCATTCCGGTGCACGCACAGATGAGATGCTTCACGAGCACCTGCTTGGTGATTTCGGGATCGCCCAGATGAAATTCCGGAAAGACGCTGGCGGCGGGCGTGTCCCACGTGAGCTTCTTCGCATCGACGAGCTTGGCCAGCATGAGAGTTGTCATGGCCTTGGTGTTCGACGCAATCATGTACTTGGTGTCCGCATCGACCTTGGCCGGCTTGCCCAGCTCACGCACACCGAAGCCTTCCGCCATCACCATTTTTCCGTTCTGATACACGCCGACGGAAACACCGGGAACACCGGTCAGCGTGAGCGAGGTGTTCACGAACGTGCGTAGCTCCGCCAGTCGCGCCGGGTCGAGATCGTGCGCTTTCTTCCCTGCGAATGACTCGCGTGTCTTTCCTTTGGGCAGGAGCTTGCCGTAGATCAACGCAATCTGCGCGCCGCGTTTCTCGCCCACGGCGTCGGCCACGTCGGCGATGGTGACGGTCCACACATCGTTGGCTTTCCGCACATCGGCGCCGACGCCGCGCTTCTCGTTGGGAGAAGTCTGGTAGTCGTAACCCTTGCGCTCCGTCCATCCGTCCTTGTCCGCGATGGGCGAAGCCACTTTGAGCGGCCACTTCGCATCCGGCTTGTACGCTTTCCACGCGATGGCGAGCGCGTCGTCGCCCGTCTTCGCGTCTTTCACCGGGACATCGATGATGGCGATGAACGACCCGCCCTCGGGTGCTTCCAGAATGGTGGCCGGCCCTTTCACGACGAGTGACCAGCCCGCGGGAGCCACGAAGGTATTTCCCGCGACGGTCGTTTTCGGCGTGTCGGCCGCAATGCGCTCGGACGCATCGGCCGCATTCGCAAGCACAGGCATCGCTGCCAGCGTCGTGATGGAAAGGATCGAGAGAACCCGTCTGAATTTCGATAGAGGTTTCATGATCACTCCTGGATGGAGAGAGGCCGGATTGGGGATGACGAACCGCGCCCGGTATCGACCGAGGTACGACAACCGTGTGGTGCGAGTTGCGCTATAGAATGAGGAAGTCCGCGTGCCATGCGTACGCCCTTACTTCGCGAGCTCGTAGAGATAACGCACGAACGACATGGCGGCGCCGTCGAATCCTTCCACCTTCGGATTTGTCGACTCGATGACGTAGTACTCGTCGGGCGCGTGGGCGCCGCCGCCATTGCCCAGCCCGAAGTGTCCCGCGGCCAGCTTGAGCGGTTCGTTGGTGAACACGTAGCCGGGATAGGAGCCCGCG
>DATNGX010000111.1:0-2205 GCA_035605755.1 Candidatus Krumholzibacteriia bacterium | reverse complement strand
CATTTCGTACCACACCACACCCAACGACCACAGGTCCGTGCGCGCGTCCACACGCTCGCCGCGAATCTGCTCCGGTGACGCATACGACACGGTGCCGGAGAATGTATCCGTCTGGGTGACGGATGCCGTCGAAGGCAGCTTGGCCAGGCCAAAATCGAGAATGACTGCTTCGTCACGATCGGTGAGGAGCACGTTGGCGCTCTTGATGTCGCGGTGCACGACCCCGCGTGCGTGCGCTTCGCGCAACCCTTCGGCGATCTGCGACACGATGCGTATGCTCTCGTCCACGGGCATGCGTCCCTGTTTGGTGATGCGGTCGCGCAGCGACTCGCCCTCCAGGTATGCCATGGATATGAATGTCTGCCCGTCGGAGGTTTCCTCGATGTCGTACACCGTGCAAATGTTGGGATGGCGCAGCGACGCGGCCGAGCGGGCCTCGTTCACCAGCCGGGCGCGGTCCTGGGGATCGCCCACGCGCGAGGGCGTGATGAACTTGAGCGCCACGGGGCGGTTGAGGCGCGTATCCAGCGCCTTGTAGACCACACCCATACCGCCCTCGCCGAGCGATTCGATGACGTCGTAGTGGAGTAATTTGCGCCCGATCATGCCGGCAGTATACCGTGCAGTAAGGGCGCGCGAAAGGCGCTTCAAAACGGGAGCTTCCTAGGGGCGAAGCGTATAAAGGAACGTGCGCACGGCGCCTGCAATTTGTTAGAGTTCGGGTTTCACGAAAGGATTTGCGATGAGCGAGAACAACCGCGCGGCCACCATGGATGATGTCCGCAAGTTCAACCAGACCTGCGACACCCTGCGCTCCGAGATCGGCAAGGTCATCGTGGGCCAGGACACCGTGATCGAGGAGCTCCTGATCGCGCTCTTTGCCGGCGGCCACTGCCTGTTGGTGGGTGTACCCGGCCTGGCCAAGACGCTGCTCATTTCCACCGTGGCGCAGGCGCTCGACCTCAAGTTCTCGCGCATCCAGTTCACGCCCGACCTGATGCCCTCGGACATCACCGGCACCGAAATCCTGGAAGAAGATGCCGCGACACGCAAGCGCACCTTCCGTTTCATCCACGGGCCCATCTTCGGCAATGTGATCCTCGCCGACGAAATCAACCGCACGCCGCCCAAGACCCAGGCGGCCCTCTTGCAGGCCATGCAGGAAAAGAAAGTCACCGCGGGTGGCGAGACCTACTCGCTCGATCTGCCCTTCTTCGTGCTCGCCACGCAGAACCCGATCGAACAGGAAGGCACGTATCCTTTGCCGGAAGCACAGCTCGACCGCTTCATGTTCAACGTGCAGGTCGACTATCCCAGCGAAGAGGAAGAGATCCGCATCGTGGAGTCGACCACCTCACCGTCGTCTCAGAAAGTGCAGACGGTGCTTCACGCCAACGACATCCTTGAGACGCAGGAGCTCGTGCGTACTGTGCCGGTCGATTCGCACGTGCTGAAGTACGCCATCCGTCTCGTGCGCGCCACGCGCGACGACTCCATTCCCCAGGTGCAGCAGTACGTGTCGTGGGGCGCCGGTCCGCGCGCCGGACAGAATCTCATCCTCGGCGCCAAAGTGCGCGCCGTCATGAACGGCCGCCCCATCCCCAGTCTCGAAGACATTCGCGAGATCGCGCATCCCGTGCTGCGCCACCGCATCGTCACCAACTTCAACGCCGACGCCGACGGTGTCTCCACCGACGACATCATCGACATGCTTCTCGAAGGCGTGGAACAGTAGCTAGAGAAGTTTCCCGCTGAGGAAAATAATCGCGACCGTGAAGTAGATGACGAGGCCCGTGACGTCCACAAGCGTCGCCACAAACGGCGCGGACGCGGTGGCGGGGTCGATCTTGATACGCCGCAGGATGAACGGAAGCAGCGAGCCCACCAGCGTTCCAAAGGTGACGACACCGATCAGGCTGAAGAACACGGTGAGTGCGATCGACAGATAATGCTCTCCGTACACGGGCCGCACCATCTGCCACACGATCACACGCAGGAAACCGATAAAGCCCAGGGCGAAACCGAGCACGAGTCCGGTGACGAACTCGCGTTGAATCACGCGCCACCAATCGCGCAGGCGCAGCTCGCCGAGCGCCATGGCGCGGATCACGAGTGTCGATGCCTGGGAGCCGGTATTGCCGCCGCTGGATATAATGAGGGGAACGAAGAGCGCGAGCACCACGGCGCGCGCGATCTCGTCCTCGA
>DATNGX010000110.1:0-6025 GCA_035605755.1 Candidatus Krumholzibacteriia bacterium | reverse complement strand
CGTGTCGATCGACCCGAACATGACGAGCTGAAAGAGCGGAATTCCAAGCGCGAGGCGAAGCGTGCCCTTGTCGCGGCGCATGTGAATCGCCTCTTTGCGAATCACGGCGAGAAAGCCCTTCATGACGTCTTCCCCGTTTGGGCGGAGCCGTTCTCGGCGGCGTCTGCCTGCAGTGCGGTGAGACGCACGAACACGTCTTCGAGCGACGGTGCGATGGGCCGAACGTTGACCTTCACGCCGGCCTCGGTCAGGTCGCGCACCAGATCGTCGTGAGTCACCGCATCCGGCACCAGAAGATGCACGCTGTTGCCGAAGATGGTCGCTTCCTCCACATAGGTGAGCGAGCGCGCGCGCCGCATCACTTGCGCGGCGCTGCCTTCGATCGCGACTTCCACGCGGCGCGTTCCCGGCGGCGTGATTTCGGGCAGCGCCACCAGGTCCTCCGGTTCCCCTTCCACCAGAAGTTTCGACATGTAGAGATAGCCGAGGCGACCGCAGCGCTCGGCTTCGTCCATGTAATGAGTCGATACCAGCAGCGTGACCCCGCTGGCGGAAAGATCGAACAGAAGGTTCCACAGCTCGCGGCGCGCCACCGGATCGATGCCCGCCGTGGGCTCGTCGAGAAACACCACGCGCGGCTCGTGCATGAGCGCGGCACCCAACGACAATCGTTGCTTCCAGCCGCCCGAGAGGTGCGCCGCCAGCCGGTCGCGGTAGGGCGCAATGCCGGTGAGACCGATCACCCATTCGCGTCGCTCCGCCAGGTGTGCGCCGCTCAATCCATACACAGACGCGAAGAAGTTCAGATTCTCCATCACGGTCAGATCTTCGTAGAGCGAGAAGCGCTGCGGCACATAACCGATGCGTCGCCGCACCTGCGAGGCGTGATGGGTCACATCGATGCCGTCGACAAGCGCGGTGCCGCCTGTCGGTCGCAGGAGCCCGCACAGAACGCGGATCAGCGTGGATTTTCCGGAGCCGTTGGGACCGAGGAGTCCGAAGATGGTGCCGCGCGGAATGGTGAGACTGACGTCACGCAGCGCGCGCACCGCGCCGTAATCGTGCGTCACGCCGCGGACTTCGATGCCCCAGTCGGTGCTCGTTGCCTGCGTGCCAGCGGGGTTCATTGGAAGCGGACGGTGGCCGTCATGCCGGCCTTGAGCTCCGGCGCCGGATCGAGGCGCAGGCGCACCGCGAACACCTGGTCCTCGCGTTGCTCCGGGGTCTGCACGTTGCGCGGTGTGTACTCCGCGCGCTCGCTCACCGACTGCACCTTCGATTTGAAGACACGCCTGGGATATGTATCGATGGAGATGTCGACGGGCTGGCCCACGCGGACTTCACCCAGTCGCGTTTCAGGAACGAACACGCGCACCCACAGCTCGTTGGATTCGAGCAGTACCGCCACCGGTTGATTGGGCGCGATCATGTCGCCGGGGCGAAGATCCATGGTCTGAATAATGCCGTCGGCCGGTGCCTTCACTTCCGATTCTTCCACCTGGCGGTGGAGCATCGCGAGCGTATTCTCTTCCGCCGAGAGTTGCGCGCGCGCGGCCTCTACATCTTCGGAACGGCTTCCGCGCTTGAGCTCTTCCCACTGCTGTTTGGCGACCTCGGCCGCGGCGGCGGTTTCATCGTACGTGGCCTGGATGCCGACGCCCTGTTTCAAAAGCGTTTCCTGGCGCACGCGCTCTTTCTCGGCGTGCTCATAGTTGATGCGCGCGCGCTCGATTTCTTCGCGCCGCGGGCCTCGTTCGACGCGCTCGAGGTTGGCGCGCATCTGTGCGATGCGCGATTCCTGCTCCTTGATCTGCGGGTCGAGCAAATAACGGTCGAAGCGTACCAGCGTCTCTCCCGCGCGCACCGAATCGCCCTCTTCCACAAGCACTTCGGACACACGGCCTCCCATGAGAGATCCGATGTCGGCGTCGCGCGCCTCGATCGTGCCCGAGTATACGTTGCTGTTCTTCTTCTGTTCGCTGCGGTAAACGAGCCACGCAAACAGCCCGAGCAGGATGACGATGGGAATGACGAGCCGTCGCATGGGCTGCGCCTAGTGCGCCCCCTCCATGGTGTAGAGCCGCGAAATATATGTCAGCGCGCTGTACGCGTAGCTGTTGACCGCCGGCGCGATAGCCACGGAGCGAATGTAGAGCACGCCCGGCGTCTTGGGATCCAGCGTGGCGAACGGTCGTCGTGCTCCAGTCGTGAGGTCGACGCTCTCCACTTCGTTCGGAACTTTGTTGCGGTGGTGGATGAAGATGCCGCGGCCGTCCGGCTGCCAGGCGGAGACGAAGTCCTCCTCGCCGAGTCCCGGCGCCGGCACGCGCACCGAGGACGAATCGAGACCCGCCGTCCACCACGTCAGATCGGGTTGCTGCAGAATGATGCGCTTCCCATCCGGCGACGGCAGCGCAAACGCGACCCCCGGAGGAGTGATTGCCCGTGGCAGGCCATCCGGGACATCCACCAGGTAACAGCGGCTGGCCTCGTCCTTGGGCCCGCCGATCAGGAGCACCTGTTTGGCTCCGGGCATCCAGCGCCCATCGATCACGAGGTCCAGCGAGCTCGTCTTGAGCTCCACGGGCTTCCCGGCACCGGTCGGGTACAAAATGACGCGGTTCGGGAAGATACCGGCAAGCACCCACCGTCCGTCGTCGCTGAGATCCACCGCGCCGCCTTCGCCGAGCACCACGACCTGTGAACCATCGGTGCGACGCATGCAGACCTGGTAATTGGAGCCGGCCGCGGTTCCTGACTCGGTGAACACCACGGTCTTTCCGTCGCTCGTCATATCGACGGGCTCGGAGAGCTCGCGAAACGACATGTCCACGTCGCTCGCAACTCCCGGCATGTGCACGTACATGTTGCGATTGAGATCGTCGCGCGTCGCCAGCATCTGTCCGTTGGCCGCGATGTCGTGAATCACGAGTCCACCCGCACTCTGCGCCGCCACGCGAATGTTTCCGGAGAGGGTCACGGCGTAGATCGAAAAATCCGCGTAGCCGGTGCCGCCCGAGAAGTACACGGTCTTGCCGTCGTGCGACCAGGCGATGCCCTCGAGCCCCCAGTAGCCGGCCGACAGCGTCTTGCGCTTACCGTCGAGATCGACCACGACGACATCGCCGCGGTCATCGAAGGCAGCCGGGTGCTCGAAAAACGCGATGTGTTTTCCGTCGGGCGCAAAGCGGACGTCGCTCAGGTAGCCGCCGCTCTTCACAAGCACCTTGCCCGCGGGGTACTCCAGCTGCACCACTCCCTCGGTGGGACGGACAATGGCGAGATCGTTCCCGTCCGGCGCCCATGACGCCTGGAACACGCCATCCATGACGTCGCGCGGGGCGCCGCCGCCCAGCGGCATGCGTGCCAGCGTGCCGTAGCACATGCGGTGGGCGACCCACTGCGCATTGGTGAGAACGGCGAGCTCGCCCTTCGAAGAGATGGACAGCAGCTGCAACGCCGAGTCGCTCATCTTCATCGGCTCGGTGTACTCCGGGCGCAACGAATACAAATAAGGCGTGTTCCCCGTCAGCGCCGCGCTGAATACGAGCGTCTGTTGGTCGGGAGCGTACAGCGCCTGGAAAATGGTCTGTGGACGAAACGTGTGCTGGCGATACTTGATCGGTCCCGTTTCCTCGGGAGTGCGCAGAGCCATCGTACCCGCAAGCACCGCTGCCGCGAACGCGACACCTGCCACCAGCCACGGTAGCCGGGAGCCTTTCGCGCGCACTGGAGCGGCTGGCTCGGCCGGCGCGGGTGGCGCCATCTTCGCGTCCAGCATGATGCGGGCTTCGCCGATGTCGCGCAGGCGCTGTTTGGGATCGCGGTCGAGACAACGCGCGAGAAGATGTCGCACCGATGACGGCGTGTTGGCGGGAAGTGCATTGAAATCGGGAGAGCGTGTGAGTATCGCGGCGATGGTGTCCGAAATCGTCTCGCCTTCGAACATGCGCCGGCCGGTGAGCATTTCGTAGAGCACCACACCGAAGGCCCAGATGTCGGCACGGCGGTCGACGGTCTTCCCTCGCGCCTGCTCGGGCGCCATGTAGGCGGCGGTGCCGAGGATGACACCGGCGCGCGTGGCGGGAGAGGTGAGCGTCGGCGAATGCGTGGCGTCGGAGCCGCTCGACTCGGAGAGCTCGCCGGTGATGGCCTTGGCGAGACCGAAGTCGAGCACCTTTACCACGCCGTCACGCGATACAACGATGTTGGCCGGCTTCAGATCGCGGTGCACAATGCCGCGCTCGTGTGCGTACTCGAGCGCTTCGGCCACCGGCCGTGCTACCGCGATCGCTTCTTCCACGGGAAGCGGACCGCGCGCGATTTTTTCCGCGAGCGATTCGCCTTCCACCAGTTCCATCACCAGCGCGATGGTGCCGGCGTTTTCTTCCACGCCGTAGATGGAGGCAATATTGGGATGATTGAGAGCGGCCAGGAGATGAGACTCGCGCTCGAAGCGTCCCAGACGCTCCGGGTTTCCCGCGACGTCGGCGGGCAGCACCTTCACCGCGACATCGCGTTTGAGACGCGAGTCGCGCGCGCGATACACCTCACCCATGCCGCCGGCTCCCAGCGCGGCGACAATCTCGTAGGGACCCAGTTTACTTCCGGGGGCCAGCGACAACGGTCACGAACCCTTCCGGCAGTAGCATGAGCTCTTGATCTGCACATCGGCGCGCGCCCAGGCTTTGGCGAACTGCGCGTCGACGGCCGAGGCTTCCTTGTCCTTGCCCTGCGCGCGCAGGCTCTCGGCGAGACCGTTCAGCGCCCAGCCGTTCATCGGGTAGCGCTTCAGATCCGCGCGATAGACCGCTTCGGCATCTGCACCCTTGCCCTGATCGAGGAGGAGCGCACCGAGCGCGTGGCTCGCCGGCATCATCCATCCCCACGGCTCGTCGTAGTGAAGCGCCAGATCCTTTTTGACCGCGTCGCGCAGGAGCTCGAACGCGTGGTCATAGTTGCCGCGGCGATACTCGAGCTCGCCTTCCGCCATCGCGAGGCCCACGTCGAGCACCGTAATGGCCGGGTTGTTGCCGAGAATTCGCGTCTCGGGCACGGCTGCGCACGCGGTCTTGAACGCACCAAATTCCTTCGTCGCCGCATCCAGACTGTCGAGCGACGCATACGCTACCGTGCGGCCGTAACGCCAGAACGCCGTCCACGCTTGCAGATCGGCGGGCGGTTTGGGAAGCGCGAGAATGTCGTTCCACATGCCGAAGCGGATGTACACCTCGACGGGCGATCCCATGTACGCGTCGATGAAATCCGGAAACGCGCGCGCCAGGTCGACCGGGATCTGCTGCTCGAAGTCCTTGATGTTGTCGACCGCAAGCTTCTTGCGTCCGTCGAACATCGCGGCCCACGACAGGAAGTGAAAGTTGTGCGCGCGATAGAAGGTGTAGAAGCCGCCCTGCGCCGCCCACGTCTTGTCGATCTCGACACCCTTCTGGTTGGCGAGAATGGCATCATTATAGTGACCGAGGCGCATGTCGATGTGCGCCGGCATGTGCACCAGGTGCCCCGCACCCGGAACGCGCGTGCGCAGCACATTGGCCGACGGCAGCGCTTTTTCCGGCGTGGGCGATGCCTCCATGGTGTGAATGTATTCGTGGTTCGCCATGATGTGTTTCGGATCCATCTTGAGCACGGTCTCGATGGTGGCCTGGATCTCCGGCTCCTCCGGACGCGGCTGGCCGTCCGGCGACCACAGATCCCACGGACGCAGATTCATCATCGCGTCCGCGAACAGCGCACCCACATCCTTGTCTTTCGGATATTTCTTCCATACGTTGCGCATCGCGTCGCTGTACGCAACATCGAGCGCCTTGCGGTCTTCCTGCACGGGCCACGTGTAGCGCATGGCCACCGCATCAATCAGCGCGTGCTCGACCGGCGACGAGTTGTGCGAGAGCGACTTTGCCATCTGTGCCGCGTCGTACGCGTTCTTCGCGGCTGCTTCGTCCATGTGCGGATTGTTGATATTGGGGCCGGCCGAAATCGCCTGTCCCCACCATGCCATCGCACA